>NZ_RZOS01001069.1:0-754 GCF_004022605.1 Mesorhizobium sp. M4B.F.Ca.ET.089.01.1.1 | reverse complement strand
GTTCTCTTCCGACCTCCGCTCCGCTGGATCGACGAATTGACCAGTAGTTTGTCAAGTGCTTGGAAGTCGACCAGAGCCAAAATGAGGCGCAAAGTTACTACGCAAGCTTTGCCTGAAATGGGCCGCTGGGCTCAAATGTCTTTAGTCCGCCCCCAATTTAGCCAGCCAATCCCTATTAATGGCGAGCCCCAGCTCAGCCTCGCTGTGAGGGCACGTCGCTGATGACAGGCGTACGGGAGTCTCCGGTGCGACCGGAGATGAACGTAACTAACGGGTAATCGAGCTGCCGGTCGATACGTACCGCCGGACCGTCCTGCAAGGTCCGACCAATCCCATCAGCTGTCATGAGCTCATGAGGTTCAGATAGCCGGCGGAAGGTTTCGTCCCCGTACCTTTCGCGAGGCCTGGCAGGGGCGCTACGAACATATCGCTCTCTCAGGAAGGCAGAGACCGTATCAGGTGTCGGAACCGTCTCGCTCCGAACCGTGCTCCGAGGACAAAGTAGTGCCTCGAGGCAAAAGAAATGAGGCCGCAGATGGACAGACGCTTGTTAAGCGCTCCCGTTTTCGGCGTCCCACTGGCACCAGCGAGCTTCGCCTCCAGTTCGGCGGCGATGTCGCTCGCAAAGGCTAGGTTCGCCCCGCTGACAGAGGGGACCAGCCCCCTGAAGTTAGGGTCCATCGTCACACTCGCATGATTGTAGAAGAGGTAAAGTGGGACCCACGGCGGGGGCGTGTCCCGCAGGGTGCGGCAT
>NZ_RZOS01001068.1:0-755 GCF_004022605.1 Mesorhizobium sp. M4B.F.Ca.ET.089.01.1.1 | reverse complement strand
GTCCTCGACGATGACGACACGCGCGCCCCTGGCGATCTCGAAGCGGCGCAGCCTGAACTCGCCCCCCTCCCGCTCGACCCAGATCGCCGGGACGGCGAGATGGCGCGAGGTCTCATAGGCCGGAATCAGCCCGCCGATCGCCGGGCCGACGACATAGTCGATGCGGCCGGGAACGGCCTTGCGGATCTTCTCGGCCAGCGCCTTGCACAGGCGCTCGGTCTTGTCGGCATGCATGAAGACCCTCGCCTTCTGCAGGAACACCGGGCTGCGCAGGCCCGACGTCAGGATGAAATGTCCCTCCAGGACGGCGCCGGCCTCGCGGAAAATGCCCAACACTTCGTCGGTGTTCATTTCATTCCCCCATTATTTCTCTGACCATGATGTCAGCCGTTGACGCGCCTTGCATCGCTGACGCTCGAATTGTCCTTGAGCTGCGAGAGCAGCCGGTTCAGGTGCTTGAGATCCCAGACCTCGAGATCGATCAGCATTTCGGTGAAGTCGGGCGCGGTGCGCACCATCGACAGCGTGTGGATGTTGGCGTCGTTGGCGGCAACGACCTGGGCGATGTCGGCCAGCGATCCCGGCGCGTTGATGGCGGTGACCGAGACGCGTGCCGGGAAGCGCTCCTTTGTGCGCTCGTCGATGTCCCAGCGCACGTCGATCCAGCGCTCGGGCTGATCGTCGAAGGCCTGCAGCGCCGGCGACTGGATCGGATAGATGGTGATGCCGGTGCCCGGAGACCGGATCGTCGGCAT
>NZ_RZOS01001067.1:0-757 GCF_004022605.1 Mesorhizobium sp. M4B.F.Ca.ET.089.01.1.1 | reverse complement strand
CCTACGTGCTGATCAACTTGGTGTCGGAAGCGCTTATCCTTCTCCTGAACCCAAGGCTGCGCGTAGCGAGCGGCAAGAACTGAGCCGGGGAGATCGGTCCATGTCCACCTCTGTCCTGCGCCTTACGCTGGCGAAGCCCGCCGCCCGCATCGCCCTGGTCCTGGTCCTGATTATCGTCGCCCTTGCAACGCTTGGACCCTATTTCAGCCCCTACGCTTTTGATGAAATTGTCGGCGCTCCGTTCGCGCCCATAACTCAAGAGCATTGGCTCGGAACCGATTTCCTCGGTCGCGACACTTTCAGCCGTTTCCTCTATGGCGGCAGGACGGTTCTGGTTGTCGCGCTGAGCGCGACGGTCGCGGCCTATATCGTGGCCGTGCCCCTCGGCATCTATTCCGGGCTGCGGCGAGGGCCTCTCGATGTCGTGCTGATCGCAATATCCGATGTCATCTACGCCTTGCCGCCGGCCATCTTCCTCCTGGTGCTTCTCGCCTCGACCGGCCCCAGCCTCCCAACAGTCATAGTCGGCATCGTCATCCTGCATTCTCCCCGCATCTTCCGCATCGTGCGTTTGATCACGATGGATATTTCCAAGAACGAGTACGTGGAGGCGGCTTTCGCCCGCGGAGAGAGCTGGACGGCGATCTGTTTCCTCGACATCCTTCCCAACGTGCTGACGCCGGTCACAGCCGACTTCGGTGTGCGGCTTTGCGGATCGATCATTCTTTACGCCTCCCTCAGCTATCTGGGCTGTCTC
>NZ_RZOS01001066.1:0-758 GCF_004022605.1 Mesorhizobium sp. M4B.F.Ca.ET.089.01.1.1 | reverse complement strand
GGTTACTTCCAGTCGGCTGTCCCCGGCAAGGTCAGCTTCAATCAGATAGATCCAGATTTTCGCAAGAAGCTCACAGGCTCGTTTCGGGATGCGGTCCTCTGGCCGCATGTTCAGGAGCAGATCATGAGCGTTTCAGCGCAGTGGCTGCAGCCAGGCCTCGAAAGCGTCGAAGTCGCAGGCATTCCCCCCGTCGATCCGATGAGGCCCGATCGCGACACGTTCATTCTCAAGTCGCTACTCCTGTCGGCCTACGTCCGGTATTCGGCTTGCCTTGCCCCGCTGCTCCGCGCTCTAAAGCCCTATGGCTCGCCTTCCGCCAAACTGGCAGCCCTCGACCGCGTCCTGCTGGCGGCCGACACCTGGCCGAGCTGCGATCACAACCGACGTTCCAAACTTGCCGAAAGGCTTGACGCGCAAAAGCCTGATGCGATCGCGGCATGGGAAGTTCTCGACCGACTGGCCGGTCCTAGTCATGCCATCCCTGCAGGGGTCGCTGCCAGCGTTCTGGCAATTCAAACCGACACCGATGACCATAGCTGCGAGCACGACCACACGCTTGGTCCGGCTCACCGTCTTTTCTGGCATATGCAAACGACAGTAGCGGTCACTCATCCGAGCGATGTCCGCCAGCGGTTCAGGGCGCTCCTGGAAAGGCAAGCCGAGCAAACGGGCAAGCGGAAATCTACGAGAACCGGTTTAGCGGCGGACAAGCGAAGCAAGGCGATCGTCACCGGCGACATCATCGGCAGGATCACGAA
>NZ_RZOS01001065.1:0-758 GCF_004022605.1 Mesorhizobium sp. M4B.F.Ca.ET.089.01.1.1 | reverse complement strand
TCGAGAGGTCGAGCTCGTTGCCGGCGATGACGAACATCTGCGCGATCGTCGCCAGCGCGATCGGGATCGCCAGGTTGAGCATCAGGGTGAAGCCGAAATAGGAGATGGCGCGCGGGTTGAGCCAGGCGATCGCCAAAAGCACCAGCGCCAGCGACAGCGCCGGCAGCAGGCTGCGCAGCATGCGCGCCCGCGCCGCCGCGCCGCCGCCAGCCGGCGACGCCTTCAATCTGGTTTCGAGCGAGGCCGCCGTCATCTCAGGCCGCGTCGCCGAACGAGGACTGGATGATCTTTTCCTCGGTCAGCTCGTCGCGTCCGAGATTGGCGACGATGCGGCCGTTCTTGAAGACATAGACGTGGTCGCAATTGTCGAGCTCTTCGGTTTCGGTTGTGTACCAGAGGAAGGTGCGGCCTCGGCCAGCCTCCTCGCGCACCAGGTCGTAGACTTCGAGCTTGGTGCCGATGTCGACGCCGCGCATCGGATCGTCCATCAGCACGATCCCGGCATCCGAGCCCAGCGCGCGCGCAAACAGCGCCTTCTGCTGGTTGCCCCCGGATAGCGAGTAGATGTTGTTGTTCATGTCCGGCGTGCGGATGCCGATCTTGTTCTTCCAGAAGTCGGCAAGCTCGGCCTCGCGCTGCGGCGAGATCAGCAACCCGGTGCGCAGCCGCGCCAGCGAGCGGATGCCGATATTCTCAGCGATCGACCACTGCGGGAAGATGCCGTCCGACTGGCGGTCGCCGGCCACCAGCGCCACCGG
>NZ_RZOS01001064.1:0-761 GCF_004022605.1 Mesorhizobium sp. M4B.F.Ca.ET.089.01.1.1 | reverse complement strand
CACTTTCGCACAGGCGGCCGCGGCGATCCTCGCCCGGGCAACGGGCCCGTTTCTCGTCAGCGACCTGTTCCGCGATGCGGAGCTTCGGCTTCTTGCAGCAGGCATCAATCCGGGAGGCTATGCCCACGACAGCATATGGACCGATCCGGATCGGAAGACGGGAAGCTGGCGGGAGCTCTTCGACTGGACAACCTCGCCGCCGTCGGCGTTTTCCGGAGGGCTATCGGTCGAGCAGGCCGAGCATCTCCGGCGGCTGCGGCGCAGTGCCCATGCTGCAGTGCTGAACGTGATTTTCGCCTCGGGACGCCGCGGACTGGAAGCGCTTCAGATTGCTCACGCTGCCGTCGGTCCAGGGGCGCCGGGAGACGGCGACGCGGTTGTCGTCCAAGCGGCAGACAGCACGCTTCGGCTTCTCGGCGAGCGCCGCCGCGTCGATGGCGAGCCCTACACCGCGCTGGGTATGCCGGCCGCGCCGGGGTTCGTCCGGGATTATCTGGACGAGGTCGCGAGGGTCAATGGGCGGCCGGCCGCCGCTTTGGTGACAGAGGTTGAGGACCGGCTCTCCCATGGGGGCCTGGTCACGAGCTGGCTGATCCAGCCGAACAGGCTGCGGATCTCCCGTGCCGGTGCCGGATCGTGGGAATGCGATGCCTGCCGGCGCATCCATCTCCATCCGAGCGCCTCGGTATGCACCGATTGCCAGGGCCACCTGCTAGGACCTCAGCCTACTGGGGCCGCCGCGACAGCAGCGGATTACTACC
>NZ_RZOS01001063.1:0-763 GCF_004022605.1 Mesorhizobium sp. M4B.F.Ca.ET.089.01.1.1 | reverse complement strand
CCTCCCCTTCTCCCCTTGTGGGAGAAGGTGGAGCCTCAGTTACCACCCTCAAGTAATCACGCTCGGCTTGTCGCGGCCGGTGTGGCTCTTGATACCGGCAATGTCGTCCGCCGCGGCGATGAGGTCAGCGAGCGCTTCCTGGGTGTCGAGATCGTGCCTTGCCTGATCCGGCTCGTAGCGCTCGATATAGACGCGCAGCGTGGCGCCGGAGGTGCCGGTGCCGGAGAGGCGGAAGACGACGCGCGAGCCGCCCTCGAACAGGATCCTGATGCCCTGGTTCTTGCTCACCGAGCCGTCGACCGGATCGTGATAGGCGAAGTCGTCGGCGGTGGCGATCTTCAGCCCGCGCACGCTGGTGCCAGGTAGCGAGGCGAGCTTGGCGCGCAGTTCATCGACCAGCCTGTTGGCGCGGTCGGTGTCGACCTCCTCATAGTCGTGGCGCGAATAGTAGTTACGGCCGTAAGTCGCCCAATGCTCGGTGACGATCTGCCTGGCGCTCTCGCCGCGCACGGCGAGGATGTTGAGCCAAAGAAGCACCGCCCACAGTCCGTCCTTCTCGCGCACGTGGTTGGAGCCGGTGCCGGCGCTTTCCTCGCCGCAGATCGTCGCCATGCCGGCGTCGAGCAGATTGCCGAAGAACTTCCAGCCGGTCGGCGTCTCGTAGATGCCGATGCCGAGCTTCTCGGCGACGCGGTCGGCGGCACCGCTGGTCGGCATCGAGCGGGCGATGCCCTTGAGGCCGTCCTTGTAGCCCGGCGCCAGA
>NZ_RZOS01001062.1:0-764 GCF_004022605.1 Mesorhizobium sp. M4B.F.Ca.ET.089.01.1.1 | reverse complement strand
TCCTTGTGCAGCCGATTGATGCTCGGCTTCTGAGGGGTCTTGTAGAAGTCCCGCAATCCTTCGGCGATCACGGCTTCGGTCTCGTCCGGCAATCGGCGGCTGCCGCGCCTTGTGCCCGAGGCGTGCGGCAGCATCGAACTCGTGACCGGACGTTCCCGGTAAGCCCTGATCAGCTCATAAAGCCGGGTTCGCTTGAGGCCGAGTTTACGGCAAGCACGCCAGAAATCAGACCGGCTGGGACGATCGAGCGAAGTCAGCCGCCGGATGACGACTTCCCGTGAAACCGCCTCATTCCAGGCGGCGTCATCGATCGTGTCCTTGTCGGGTCCGTGAACCACAGCGGCCTCGCTGTAAAGTTCGTCCGCTCGATTGTTACGAAAAATCCGGTGATTCGGCTAGAATCCGCCCATGAACTCCGAAGATGATTCGCGCCAGATCAATGACTTGCCGTCCGTTGACAAAACGCGAGCGACAGCCGTTTTCAGCGAGCAGAAGCCCGAAATTCACGCCCAGCGACCCTCCGAAGCGTCCCACAGCACCGGGCCGGAAGACGTTGTTCCCGCCGCGCCGGTGTCGGCTGAGCCCGGGGCCGGCGCCGACAGTCCCGACGGCGAGCTGCCGGACATCGTCTCGATCGTCATGGCGATGGACCAGGCGTTGGAAGACGAGCCTGCGGAAGCCCTCTCCCCTGCCCTGCCGATCGGCGGCGGCCAGACGCGTGTGCCGGCGCATCTGGAAAAACTTGCCGATCGTGCCCGCGACTA
>NZ_RZOS01001061.1:0-764 GCF_004022605.1 Mesorhizobium sp. M4B.F.Ca.ET.089.01.1.1 | reverse complement strand
GATCAGGAGAGATCGTGGTCCAGCTCGATCCTTCGTCGCGACTGCGGAAGATGTGGTTACCCCCGGCATAGAGCGTATTCCGATCATGCGGCGAGAAGGCAAGCGGGAAGGTCCAGGCGAAGCGGTAGCGCATGTTCTTCGGCGCCATACCAGTCGACTCTTCCGGCCAGACGTTGACGAGGCGAACCTGCCGGGTGCGGTGGTCGTAGCGTTGCAGAGCTCCTGCGCCGCCCGGGCTGTAGCCTATAGCGCCGCAATACACTACGTCTGGATCACCGGGATCAACGACGATGAAGCCACTCTCGCCGGTGCCCGGATAGGTGCAGTCGTTCAGGGTAATGACCCCCCATTCCGAGGCGCTCGGAACAGAAATTGAGGTGTTGTCCTGCTGGGTGGCGTAGATCCGATAGGGGTGCTGGCTGTCGACGTCGATGCGATAAAACTGGGCTGTGTTCTGATTGTAGATCGACGACCAAGACTTGCCGCCGTTGAAGGTGATACACGCACCACCATCGTTGCCTTCGATCATCCGCGTGGGATCGGCCGGGTCAATCCAGAGATCATGGTTATCGCCGTGGGGTGTGGACACTTGGGTAAAGCTGGCCCCGCCATCGGTCGATTTCCACATCCGTTGATTGGCTACGTAGACCGTATCCGCGTGTCCAGTGTCGGCGAAGACATGCGTATAGTACCAAGGACGGTGGATTAGATCGCGGTTCTGAGACACCTGGATCCAGCGGCCGCCGTAATTGTCGGTGCGATAG
>NZ_RZOS01001060.1:0-765 GCF_004022605.1 Mesorhizobium sp. M4B.F.Ca.ET.089.01.1.1 | reverse complement strand
GGCTGATAGGCACTTTCGATCTGCTCTTCCGGCGTCGCCTCCGTCGCGACGTCGGATGGCGTCTCCCCTGCACTATCATCGGAGCCGTTGCCCTTGTAAAACTTCCTAAACTCTGGGTGTTTCAATAGCAGCTTCACGTCGATGCGGTCAGGGCCGCTGGTGAGCAATGACAGACCTGCTTCGGTGGCAACGAACCGCCCTCGTGCGGGAGAGGCGAGCAGTCCCGCTTTGCTCATGTAGAATTTCGCCCAGTGGATACGGTTGTGTAGCACGTGCTGCTTGCCGCTCGGCAACAGCTGCTCACGCTCTTCAGCGGTGAGACCAAACCGTGCAGCAATCTCGGCCTCGGCTAGTGGGCGGAGGTTTCGTCCTTCGAAGAGACCTCAAGAACCGGGAGCATGAGCGATTGGTAGTCAGGGATCGGCATCGTGCTTTCAGCCTTCGAATACACGGAATGCAGTTGAGGCGGCGAGCGCTGACACGTGGGAATATCCCCGACTGTCGGGGGCATTACTGTCGATCGGCTTCGCTGAGCTTGACCTGCGGCAACTCATCGCCGCGACACCTTACTCGTGGAGGCAATCCCTTCGCCAGCGGGGGCCTCCGACGGAGTCGCCAAAGCGAAACGCGCAAACCTACCCAATCGCGTTCCAATTCTTGCTTACGAACAAGCCAGTCTGGAAGCACGCTGTCCATCGCTTTCCAGAATTGCTTGGAGTGGTTGTGATGCAGCAGGTGAACCTGTTCGTGTAGCACCACGTAGTC
>NZ_RZOS01000105.1:0-14953 GCF_004022605.1 Mesorhizobium sp. M4B.F.Ca.ET.089.01.1.1 | reverse complement strand
GTTCCCGCACCGAATGGGTGTTGTTGCCGCGCACCGCGATGCGGTCGCCGTGATGGGCTTGCAGCCAGCGCGCCGAGGCAACGTTTGCCCCTTCGCCGGTGACGCCGACGAACAAGCCGGCGGCGATGCCGTTGATCAGGTGGCGTCCGGAATAAAGGGCGTGGGCGACCTTGCCGCTCTGACGGCCAGCCAGCCACTGCTCGGTCGGGCGCTCGCTGCGGATGCCGACGTCGGCGGCACGACGTCCGATGTCGACCCGGTCGGTGGTGGTGACGAACTCCATCCTTATGCCGTCATCGACCGTCCAGACCTCGCCGATATGGGCGGAAATGAAAGCCGAGGTCCATGGCCCGGCCGAGACGCGGACAATGCGGTCGGGCAGGCTTCCTTCGCGCCAGCGGGTCAGCGACTGCATTGCCGCCTCGACGTCCTCGGCGCGCCGCAGCAATTCTTCGCCGACCGGGGTCAGCCGGTAGCCGGTCTGCTGACGCACGAACAGCGGCTCGCCGATCTGCTTTTCAAGCGCGGTGACGCGTCGTCCAAGGGTAGCTGCACTGAGGCGCGTGGTCGCCGTCGCCGCGCTCAGGCCACCCAGTCGCGCAACGTCGAGAAACAGCCTCAGATCGTCCCAGCCAATATCCATTTTGCAGAAATGAAAAATGCCTTGCGACCTTGGCTGTAGCGCGAAGCGGGCATCATCGCAAGTATGCAGCCATTGGCGGCCTTGGACAATCGTGCCTGGCGGGACAGCGGCAGGCGCCCAGGCTGGTCAGAAAGCCAGTGCAGTCCCTTCGGTCATGCACCCGCTTGCACAGGCTCTTTGCGTTTTCGAGAAACCCGGCGTGCGGGGGCATTCCGCGCGTCAAAGGAGACAATCATGTTGTATGAACTTCGAGACCGTTTCACCCGCTGGCTTGTCTATCGTCAGACGCTTGCGAGCTTGCGGCGGGTTCCGGACAGAACCCTGGCGGATGCCGGCATTTCTCGCGAACACATCCGTGAGCATGCCCGTCGCGCCAGCCAGTATCATTGAGATCACCGAAGTGGCGGCGCCAGATCCCGCCTTCATCGGCAGATCATGCATCTCGACGAGATTGGGAAGGCGCTGGCATCACCATGTGATGTTTCCAGCCTGCAGGCTGAACCGGTCGGCCGGCTTGGAGTCGGCACGTAAGCGTATCTATCCCCGCATGATGCGATAGACGGTTGCATCACCCTCCACGCCCCGAAGGGGCGCGTCAAAAGCAACCACGCGATGGCCGGCAAGCATTTCGCTGACCCCGGGCGCGGAATGGAGCGCCTCGGAAATGCAGATCTGGCCGGCTTCCGCCAGCGATTGCACGCGCGCGGCGACATTCACCGTCTGGCCGAAATAGTCGAGGTTGTCGTTGAGCGTCACGGCGATCGACGGTCCACAGTGGGCACCGATCTTGAGGATGATCCCTGGCCCGTGGTGCTCGCCGTTGAAGCGATCGATGTCTTCAAAGATGTGCAGCGCAGCCGAAATCGCATCCGACGGCTGCGAGAAGACTGCCATCACCGCATCCCCGATCGTCTTGACCACCGCTCCGGCATGTTGCTGCACCGCCGCGTTGACCAGGGCGAAATGCTCGCGGACCAAAGCGTAGGCGTTGAGGTCACCAAGCCGTTCATACATGGCGGTCGAACCCTTGAGGTCCGTGAACAGGAAGGTGATCTGCCGGATGCCGAGCCCCTCCTTCTCGTCGACACGTTCGGACCGGAAGAGCTGGCGGAAGGTCTGCCGCGCAAGCAGCGCTCCACCGGAAACATAGGGGTCGAAATCGAGCGCCGGCTTGGTCGTCAGCGCGACAAGCTCGGGCGGCCAGTTGATGGCAAGCAACGAACCTCGCACCGGCCCTCTGTTCGCGACCTCGATGACAATCGGACCGGGTGGCACGGCGGGCAACGCCGGCAAGAAGCGTTTGCCGTCGTAGTCGATCTTCAGGAGTGTCGGCGCAGATACCTGGTCGCCTGATATCGGCACCGCGAATGCGGCCTGCGTCTGCACGTTGACGCCCGCAAGCGCGCCCGGTCCCAGGTCGGCGCGGAGCACTGTGGTGGTGCCGGGCGGCAGAAACGTCATGCCCCGAACGAAGCCGCGCAGTAGGTCTAGAAAGCGAACGTCTTGCCCCGGTAGCCGCCCGTCATGTCCGAAGTGGAGCTTCCAGTGAAAATCCTCGACAGAGAGCGTCTCGGGATCGTGGTACGGCAGGCGCCGCAGCTTCGGCGATATCGAGAAGGTGACCTCGATGAAGTCGTCAAGGTCGGTGTCGCCGGATACGTCGCACAGGCCACAGACGTAGTGGGTCTTCAGCGTGCGCAGGGCGCCGAAACTATCGAGCACCATCCCGGACTGTGGACAGAGCACATCCCAGCTCATGTCGAACAAGCCGCAGCGGGCGGCATGAAGGAAGAGGTCGATTGCTTCAGGCTCGGCGATCGCGCGGTCGCGAGCAAAGGCCAACGGATTGACGCGATGGAGTGAGTGGTCGTCGGCGCTCCTGATCAGCGTCTCGAATTTCGAGATGACGCGTGGGCTCCAGGCTCGCGACTGCTCCACCTTGGTCATCTTGCTTTCGAGAAGACGATCGTTGACTACCGTCACGCCGGATCCTCAATCTTGATGGGCTGCGGAGGCTGCTGGAAACTTTCCAGCGAAATCAACAGCGGAGCTATCCGGCGCCCGCCGGCCGACAGTATGGCACAAGGCGTCGATCACGCCACGTCTGCTGCGATGAACCAATCGTTGATCTCCCGCAATTCCGCACGGGCCTCTTCGAACCTGCCCTGTGACCGCAATAGCTTCGCCAGACTGGTGGTCGCCTGCAGCTCCCAACTCCTGGCGTTCTGCCGCCGCGCAAAGGCAATCGCCTCGCGGAAAGAAGCCTCTGCCGTCCTTTCTCCCGCTCCGTTGGCAAGTTCGATCTCACCGCGAATGCGAAGCAAGGCGGCTGTAAAGTAATGCTCGCCGATCTTTTCGGCCTCGTGCAGACCTTTCTCCACGGTCTCTGCCGCTATATCGAATTGTCCAGAGTTCATGAAAGCCTTGGCGAGTAAACCCAAATAACACGACTTGTCGACCTCCTGATCTTCAAGGTCATTTTCGGTCAATGCCATCATGTGGCTTCCCGCCAGATTGTCATCGAGGTCCGATGCAGCCAGGCCGCCAAAAAAGCGCGCCACCCTTGCCCAGAGATTGAAGCCGTTTTCCTGCGCCAGTGGCAAGAGTTCGTCGGCCAGTCGAGCGATCAAACTGCTTTCTTCGCGGAAGGCGAACAGCACGCAGCCGTTTCCCAGGCAAGCGGCCAGGCGATAGGCGGGCTGCTGCCGAACGGTCGTCTCGGCCTCGAGGTAGAGTTTGAGCGCCTGACGGCGATATCCCAGAATATGCAAGGTCCAGGAAAGGTAGATCATGGCCATGCTTGGAAAGTCGCTGCCGACCTTGTCCGCGCTTTCCTTGTGGCTGAGAGCGCGCTCGAGATATTGCCGGGCCGCCACCAACTCGCCCTGACTGAACAGGGTCATCCCCTTGAACTGCAAACCTATGACGAGCGCGTTCAGGTAGCCGCCGTCCTCGCCAACCCGGATCAACTCATCGCTGGCTGCAAGGGCCTTGCCAAACTGGCCCGAGTTGAAATGGGTTCCGAAAAGCCCGTCGAGCGCCCTGATCGTCGCTTCCGGTTCGCCGAGCTTCCCGCTCAGTGCTATGGCCCGCTGATATGCGGCACTGCCTTCGCCGGTCACGTAGCCTTGCGCGGCGTAGAGCACGTCGCCCAGCTCCAGTTCGAAGCGAAGCAGCTTTCGGCTGCGATCGTCGGAATCGGGCAAAAGTTTCGCGGCTTCAAGCCCCTTCCTGAAGATACGCACCGCGTCAGCTTTTGCCCAAGTCTTGGCTGCCTTCACCCCTGCCAGCAGCCAGTAATCAGCGGCGCGATCGAACAGACCTGCGTCGGCGAAATGCTCGGCAAGCACTTCGGGACGGGCAAAAGCCGCGTTGCGGTCGCGCAGTTCGATACATTCGGCAATCAACCGATGAATCTGCTGCGCACGTTCGTGCAGCATCGTGCCTCTGGCGGCCTGCTGCAGGAGCACGTGGCTGAACGAAAAGCCCGCGCCGGCTGTCCCTCGCTCGGCGACGACCAGCCCCGTGCGCATCAGGTCGCCAACTGCGTTGCGCAGCTCCGCTTCGGGCCAATCGCAAATCTCGCGCAGTATGTCGAAGTCAAATTTTCGGCCGATCGCCGCTGCGATCTGCGCGACTTCCTTTGCTGGCCCCAGCCTGTCGAGGCGGGCAAGCAGCAAGAACTGCAGGGAGTTTGGAATGTTGTTCGTGAGTGACAAACGCTTGGGCTGCGCTGCGTCCAGCCGCAACCCTGTTTCGACCACGCTCCGGGTAAGCTCTTCGATATAGAGCGGGACGCCTTCACTGCGATCAAGCACCACTGAAACATCGGCGGCGACCGCGTTCGGACTAATGTCATGGACAATCGCTTCGGCATCCTCGCGCCCGAGCGCTTCAAGCCTGATGTGATGCACATCCGGCCTGTTGAACCATGGAAGGCTTGCGGTGTTCCTGCTCGATACGAGCAGCAGCGCGGGGGTCGCAGCCAGGCTGGCGACGATCTTGTCGAGAAGCTCGCGCGAGGTCGCATCGGCCCATTGTTCATCTTCGAACAAGATCAGGATCGGGGTGGTGCGCGCCAGATAACCGACCAGATCCATCAACGCCTGTTCGGCGATGTTGCGCTGCCGTTCGGCGCTAATTCCCTCGAGCCTGTCCGGCCTGGCCGTTGGTATGCCGAGCAGGCTTGAGAAGATCGCCAGCGCGACGTCGCTGGACACCGAACCCATCGACAATCCGTTGCTGAGCTTTCGGAGCTTTTCTTCCGTTGGATCACCGTCCTCGATCGTTGCGATCCTCTGCAATTCGGCGAGGAACGGATAAAGGGTGCTGTTCTCGAAGGTCGGAGAACATTGCATGGTCAGCTGCGGAAAGCTGCGCAGGCGCTGCTGGATCTCGTTGAGCAACCGGGATTTGCCGATTCCCGACTCTCCCGAGACCCACACCGCACTGCCGCGCCTGTCGCGCACGACGGTCTCCCAGCGCTCCATCAGCAGTCGCAGTTCGGCATTGCGGCCGCAAAGCCTGGTCATATGCGCGCGCTTTGCAAAACGGGTTGGCACCATACGCTGCCGCTGCACCTGCCAAACCTGGACCGGTTCGGCGAATCCCTTCAGCTCATGTTTGCCGAACCTGGTGAAATCGATTGCGCCGCTCGCCGCCTCGAAGGTCGCCGCGTCGACAAGGACCATATTCGGCTTGGCCAGTACCTGCAGCCGCGCCGCCAGATGCGCGACGTGGCCGAAGGCGACGGTGGATACGCCACTCGGCGCGCCGACGAACTCCCCCACCACGACCTGGCCGCTCGCGATGCCCACCCGCACTTGCAACGGATATCCCTGATTTGCCGAGATGGTGGCCACCGCATCGACGATCTCGAGCGCCGCCAGCACCGCGACCTCGCTGTCGTCCTCGCCAGCTATCGGATAACCGAAATAGGCCTGTATGGCGTCGCCGATGTAGCTGGCCGTCACACCCTTGTGGCGCCGCACGACGCTGCTGCAGGTCTGCAGAAAGCTCTCAATCAGGCGTTGGAAATCCTCGGGATCCAGGCGGTCGGCATATTCGGTCGACCCCACCATGTCGCAAAACAGGATGGTGAGATAACGCCGCTCCGCAACAGACTTCGCCGGGCCGGGCAAAATCGGGCTAGCCAATGGAACCGGCGTGGTCACGCTCCGGGACCCTCCTTGGTGCGGCGACCATTTAGCACTCGGTCATGTTATCGCAAATCGCGGCGCTCACCAGCCGCTTTCGATCGCGTCAGATGGATCATCGATGCTCGTCACACCGAACGTCGGCATAGACCAAATGGTCTGCCTCGCTGAATGCCGCTTGGCTTTGGTCGAAGCAGAACCGTTTGGGCACCAGCCGGATCAAGGTGCGTCGGTTGCATTCGCCAGGCAGATCGATCTGGAAGGTGCGCGGCGTCATCGACGGCGTCGGGTCGCTCCATTTCGTGTGGCCGGCAAACGAAACGTCCTGGACCAGCAAGCTGGAGCCGGCTGAACTGACGGGACCGGAGATGGCCACGGCGTCGGTTCCTTTTGCCTGCTCGATGCTCGGATATTCGCCGCTTTGCGGTGGATCCCCGTTTGCCGGAATCGCGCCGGCGCCGACTGCCACATTGATCCTGACATCGTCGCGCTCAGGAACGCCACCGTAGCTGTTGCGAAAGGTCCAGCTTACGCGAAGGACAGGCGTCTTCACCGCCGCTCCGGGCAGGGGAGGCAAAACCTGAATCCCGGCATCGGCGAGCGAAGAGCCTTCATCCTCCGCCTCCGGCGCCGGGCAGCCGGTGTAGAGCGGGCGGTAGCCGCACTCGGAGCCGCCGGCTCCCCACAGACAGTCGCTCAGCTTGCGCCAGTCTTCCGAGCTCAGTCGCGGCGCGCTGGAGGACAGGTCATTGCCCGGCCCCGGCAACATCCAGGGATGGATGCCACCGCTGCCGACCGCCCAGTTCGTGCGGTGTGCTTCTATCTCGGCGTAGACGACCTGTTCCTCGTGCAACTCGAGCAACTGGACCCAGGTCGGCAACGTGACTGTCGGCTCGTGCCCCGCCGCGTCGGCGGCAAAACGGCGGCCCGTGACTTGTGTGGTAAGCGTGTGGCAGCTTGTGCAGTTGCCCGTCGGATCTTCGACCGTCCTGGCTTGGCTGAGTTCATTGCGGTAGGTGCCGGTGTAGCCGGAGCCGACCACGCGGAACGGCGCGTCCGGCAACCGCGGCCGGTGCGGTAGAAAATCGCCCAGGCTGAAAGCGGTCGATCTGGAATCGCCGGCCGAACGGAAACCGACCCTGCTCTGCGCAATGTGCGGATCGATCACATAGGGGCTTTTGTTGTCATGGCATGCATGGCACGAGATCTGGAACGTCGGATCATAGATTTTCTCCGCCGTGTCCCTTCCCGCTTCATCGGAATAGCTGCGCCCGCCCGGCGGAACGAAGGGCTTTGACCAATCGAACTGGCTCTGGTCTTTGCGGCCGTCGAAGAAGACAATTTCTCCGGATTTCCGGTTGAACCCGATGGTGCCGAAGACGGAAAACCTAGGATCCGACCGCGTCCAGTAGGGATCGGTGCTGACCTCCTGGCTGATATTCGATTTCCTGCAGAGGAACAGCCATTCGACGTTGTCGCGCACGACCCTGACGACACGTGAGTTAAGCCCACAGTAGGTCGTGCTGCCGGTTAGCGAAGGCTTGTCGCATTTGGGCAATGTCGCCGTCCATTTCACCACCTCTCCGTTCGCGTTCCTGTGCTCGAACTCCAGCGGAGTGCCCGGTTTTTTCGAATTGGGCTTGAGGTCGACGACATTGCCGTCGACTTCCAGTGGGATGACCTTCATTTGCGGGCTGTCGCAATCGCCGTCGGGAATAGGACCGAACACCGCCCGCGCTTCATCGCCAGACCTGGTTATGACGTCGGTGCTCTTTGAGGCTGGCGCCCAAAAGATGTCGGGGTTCCATCGCGTAACGGCGTTGGCGAACGACTTCGCATCCAGGTCGTCCTGATCGGAGCCGTGCCTCTCACCGGCTTGCGGCGTCGATACGAAAGCTGCATGTCGAAGCCCGATCGTCCCGGATATTAGGACAAACACAATGCCGAGGACCGCAGCGATCAGCGCAACGGCACGCATTTCAGCCCACTGGAGCGGGCCAGTGAACCCACGGCCGATCTCTGGGCGTCACCGCTTCTTCGCTTCGACAGAGCCAGCAGCATAGTCGGCGTGGACTGTTAGCGATTGAAATCGCCACGTGTCGTCGTCGCCCTTTACAAAAGTCGCCCGGGCATCCGCCGAATAGTCAAGAACCGGTGCCGGAAAGTGGGAGCCCTGCAGAGTGACCAGGACTATCGATTTGGTGTTCACCGTCTTGCCCGTGTCGTCAACGTTGAACAAGGTGTTGGTCACGATATGCCGGGTCTGAAGGCTATCATTCTTCAGTTTATCAAGTATTATTGTCATCTGACCGAGGAGATCGGTTGCCGACTCCGGGCCAAGGCCGAACGTCAACTTGAGGATACTGGCGTCTGTACTGCAAATCTCGTAGTAAGATGATTTCGGCTTCGCAAAGAGGCCAGCGAACGCGGCTGCGTTTCTTTCGTCGATCGTCCAGGCATAGCGGGACAAAAGATCTAGAATTGCCTGGCGATCTTCGGCCGGTGGATTCTTGATATTCCAGCCATAAGTAGCATCTGTTCCGCATGAATCAGCTAAAGCAGTGCCGCCGAAAGCTAAACAGAACCCACAAACCAGGGAAAAATACTTCAAAATCGCGCAGTTAGTGATTATGCCTTTCCAACGCTCGCTCATGATGGCCCCCTCTGATGGAGCTTGATGGGAAAGTACCTATCTATCTTATACCAGCCCTAAAAAGGTGTCAGCCGGAATCGATGGCATGCAAGGCCACGGACATGATTTCGCATTCCTGTTTTTTTGAATTTGCGGTAAGTTGCAATGCCCGGCCCGCACCAATTTCATTCCTAACTTGCAACGTAGGCCGTGGGCGCTTCTGGTATGTTATCGCAGACTAAAAACTCACGTAGACGGCAACAAGGTCTAATTGTGGTTATATAGGAGCATAAAATGCCGAGTATCGTCCGAAATATTGTATTGATACTTGCATGCTTTTTTAGCGTTGTGCCCTTGACGTTTGCGCAGCAGAATCAAGAAGTTGAGATAGTTCTGCAATCGCGCCTGACTTCTTTTGGAAACGATACTCCCCTAATTATTGACTTTACTCTCACGAACCGGTCACGCAGCCCGATCAGGCTGCTCAAGTGGACCTTGCCGATCGACGGCGTCTCGGGCGAAATTTTTTCAGTGACGAGAGGGTCGCAGCCAATTCAGTATATTGGCCCTTTGGTGAAGCGAGCAGAACCCACCGAGGCTGACTTTATCAATATCGAACCCGGACAATCGATTTCGGTGCCCGTCGATCTGTCATTGTACTACGCCATCTATGAAGCAGGGAACTATGCGGTTACCTATGATACAGAGCGAGTGGGCCTGCTGGTTGGCCCTCCGGGTGCCCTGAGACGCGCCCAGGTTCTGAGCAACGCCGCCACGTTCAGGCTTCTATCCGGTCGAATTCCTCCGGAACGGATACCGCTCTCGGCACCCACATTCGACCAGTGTGACGGCTCTCAACAGGCTGATATTGGCGCTGCGCTGGCGGAAGCAAACAACATAGCTTCGGCTGCCCTGCAGGTTTTGCAGGGCACGCCCTCTGCCCAGCAACCGAATTCCCAACGATATCGGACATGGTTTGGGGCGCATACCGTAGGACTGTACGCAAAGGCCACTGGAAATTTCTCGAAGATTGCGGATGCTCTTGCAAACAAAGCAATATCGTTTGGATGCCACGGCAGCCGCTGCGGGCCGGGAGTCTATGCGTATATGTTCCGTAATCAACCTTATAATATTTTTGTTTGTCAAAAGTTCTGGTCAGCGGCTCTGAAAGGAACGGATTCAAGATCTGGAACGATTGTACACGAAATTAGTCACTTTGAGGTCGTCGCCTCCACGGCCGACTATTCCTCCGGCGGTCAAAATTTCGCCAAGCAACTCGCGGTTGAAAACCCGCCGCAAGCTACAGAAAATGGCGATAGTCATGAATACTTTGCCGAAAATAGCCCCGAGCTTCCGATGTGAGGAACACCACACGCAACTGATCTTGCGGGGATGCCGTATTGCCATCGGAACGAGCAAGGATCGCCGAGGGTTGCAGCCTCGTTGATGCAAATCGACATTCCGCTGCGACCAGCGGGCGTCACAGCTTTCCTACTCCGTTGTGCTGGCTTTTTTTCTGCGCCGATTGGTATGCGACTGCGCAACGGCCATCTTTAGCTCGGGTGTGATCTCCACAGGCGCATTCTCTGCCCCATGTGGGTTCTGCAGCCCCTCGACGTGGACGGTCGGGAATGGGAGTTCGATGCCCTGTTCCTTGAAGGCCTGGCGGAGGCGTAAAAAGAATCTGCCTTTCATAGCGAAGGCGCCTCCCGGTCTGGTTGTGACCTTGACCCTCAAGACGATGCCGTACTCACCGAACTCCTGTACGCCCTGCATCTTGATCGGTTCGATCACCCAGTTTTTGAATTCGGGATCTTCCGCCAGCTCCAGGCCTATGCGCTTGATCAGCTTACGAGCGAAGTCGATGTCGGTGTCATAGCCGACGGTGATGTTGAATTTGTCGGTAACCCAGTCGCGGCTCTGGTTCTGGACGGCTCCGAGTTCACCGAAAGGTATTGTGAACAGCGGGCCGCGATGGTGCCGCAGCTTCACGGAGCGCAGCGAAAAGCTCTCCACCGTACCCCTGTAGCTGCCCGATGAAATGTATTCGCCGACGCGAAACGCATCGTCGAGCAGATAAAACACGCCTGAGATCACGTCCTTGACGATGGTTTGTGCGCCAAAACCCACGGCGACGCCGACGACGCCGGCGCCGGCGATCAGCGGGCCGATCTGGATACCAATTGAGGCGAGCATCATCAGCACCGCCATAACGACGATCACTGCGAGCAGAATGTTCTGGATGATGGGCAACAGCGTGCGCAGCCGCGCCTGCTGCGGATCGAGGGTTGGGATGTCCTCCTCGCCGATCACCGCATGCGGCGTTTCGATGCCCAGCTTTCGTTCGATCAAGGCCTTGATGATCGACCAGCCGAAATCGGCGGCAAGAGCAATGACAATGACATTGATCAAGCCGCGCAATATGAGCGTGGTGGTCGTATCGCCGTCTCGCATGGCCTGCATGTCCAGACCCCAGACACGCGCAAGAAGGTAAGCCGCCGCCAGGATCAGGATCATCCGGATTCCGCGATCGATCACAGCGATCGTCACCGCCGGGATCGTAGGCCGGCCGGCATCTTCCGAACCCGGCCGCAGAACGAAATTGACCCCGCGCTGCGTCAGCACGATTGCAAAAGGCAGGACGAATGCGGCCAAGGTAAACCAGAACCACGTGTACAGGCCGACGATGCGCTCCAGGAACAGAGCGACGAAATAGGCAGTCAACAGCCATGTCGCTGCCGTGTGGCCGTGCCCATCGCGCCGTGTCCTTGGCCGGCGCCAGACGGCAAGCAGCAGGAGCACCAGCAGCACGAAATCGGCGCCCACCGACAGCACCATCATGCCGTCACGGTCGATGCCGAGACCCGGTAGGAGGATAAAGGCGGCGGCGAAGAAGGCGAAGACGCCGACGATCCGCGTCAGCCAATAGGACCAATGGTCGGCCGTCTCGTTGGTGACCGGCAAGGCACGAACCTCGACAGCGTTCTCGACCTGCATGAAGGAAGGGACGAGCAGGGCTATGAGGTACGTGCGCACCCCCCATGTAACGACTGCAGCCATCAGGAATGTCAGCACGATCTCACGGATGAGCATTGGCCAGTCGAACAGCATGAACGCGCCGGCGCTGCCCAGCGCGAACGAGACGATCAGCAGGCTGGAATAAAGCAGGCGGCCACCAATCTTCTTGGCCCGCCCGGTCGGCGTATCCTTCGATTGCGCGATAATCCAAAGGCGAAATGGACGCGTCAGCTTGTACGTTGCCCAGGTGAGCGCAAGGCCGGCAGCGATGAAAATCGCGATCAGCATCAATACGCCGGCAGGTCCCCTGCTGGACATATCCTCCATGGTCGCTTCCCGAACGCGCGCGAATTGGCCGGGCAGCGAGGGCAAAGTTCGCACGATCCGTTCGATGTGATGCTTGATCCGATCGAGCGTCGAGGATGCCATCGTGTTCATCTGGCCCGGTGCGGCCGCGGCGTCGGACGATGCGTCAGCCGGTGAAGCGCCTGCCGCGGCAGGGGCTGCCGTTGAGCCGGCGTCCTGATTTCGTTGTTCGGCCACCCAGGCCTTCACCGACGGATCGTCGAGAAGCTCGAACAGCTGTTTGACCCTTTCGGGCGGGACGGTCGCCGGCGCCTGGGCCTGTGCCGGACCGGCCAGGAAGAGGGCTATCCCGACGACAAGCGACCCGGCAATCAGGACAAACATCGCGGTTAGATATCGGAGACGTCGTGCCGGACGCGCCGGATTCCTGGCTCCCAATCGTCGAATCATGAGCGGCATCGCGCTGTAGCCTTCCCTCAAAACGGCAAGCAAGACATCCATGCCCGTCGTTGCTCCTACCTTGAAGAAGCCCATGTTGTGGTGCAAGACGTCATCATTGCGAGCTAGACAATTGCGCGATATCGCCGCGCGTCCGTGCCCACAACGAAGTGTGATTCTGGAGTGAATAGCGCCATCGGGCCTTTCGCGTTCGCGCCGGTCGGCGCAGTGTGCAGAGAAGTCGGTGGGTTCGCGGATTGCTAGGCGATCTGCGGCTTCTTGGGTGATTCAAATTGAAAATTGCGCCTTCATGTTTCAAAACAGGTCGGTAGACCAGGATGGTTTCGGAGCCTGCGGGTCGGTGACGGCCCTCAAGGCGAGAATTCGAAAAGACGTTCAACAATGACCCAGCACGCAGAAAACACTCGAATTCTCATGTACAGCCACGACACGTTCGGGCTCGGCCACCTGCAGCGCTGCCGGACTATCGCGCATTCGCTGGTCGAGGATTTCCGCGGACTTCAGGTGCTAATCATTTCGGGTGCGACCATCGCTGGCGCCTTTGATTACCGCGCCCGTGTCGACTTCGTGAAGATCCCCAGCGTCATCAAGTTGCGCAACGGCGAATATACCTCGCTGGAAAAGGATATCGATCTGCACGAGACGCTAAGGATGCGCCAGTCGATTATCCGCCACACGGCCGAGAGCTTTCGGCCGGATATCTTCATCGTGGACAAGGAACCGCTCGGCCTGCGCGGCGAGATCGAGGACACGCTGTCCTACCTCAAGACGCGAGGCACCACGCTCGTGCTGGGCCTGCGCGAGGTGATGGATGCGCCGCATCTGCTCGAAGCCGAGTGGGCACGCAGGGATGTGATGCGAAAGATTGGCATGTTCTACGACAAGGTCTGGGCCTATGGTCCGCCGGATTTCTACGATCCGTTGACCGGCCTGGATGTGCCGCCGGCTGTCAGGGCAAAGATGACCTTCGTCGGTTTCCTGCAACGGAGCCTGCCGCGGAACGAGTTGCCCGGCCATCGGCCCGAGGGCGACTATATCCTCGTTACCACCGGTGGCGGGGGTGACGGCGCCGAACTGATCCACGACGTCATCGATGCCTATCAGCAGGATCCGCAATTACAGCACAGGGCGCTGATCGTGCTTGGGCCTTACATGCCGGCGCGCAAGCGCAACAAGCTGCTCAGGAAGGGGTCCAAGATCCCCTACATCAAGATCATCGAGTTCGACAACCGCATGGAAGACCTGATTGCCGGCGCCAAGGCGGTTGTGGCGATGGGCGGTTACAACACCTATTGCGAGATCCTGTCTTTCGACAAGCCGGCGCTGATCGTGCCGCGCATCGAACCCCGCGAGGAACAGCTGATCCGCGCGCGGCGTGCAGCAGAACTCGGCCTCATCGAGATGCTTTTGCCGGAAGAGGCCAAGGATTCTCAGCGGTTTGCCGATGCACTGGTGGCGTTGCCGGACCGGCCTCGCCCGTCGCAGAGCAATCCGCATCTGACGCTGGAAGGGCTGCCTCATATTTCCGAAATCGTCGCGGAACTGCTCGACCGGCGGGCCGGCCATCACCTTTCGGTCATCGAAGGATCGAACTGAGTTGCAACGTCGCAAGATCGTCGTGGTTCTGAAGGGGTATCCGCGGCTGTCGGAAACCTTCATCGCGCAGGAACTGCTCGGACTGGAGCGTGCGGGGTTCGACCTGGTACTCGTCGCGCTCAGGCGGCCGACCGACGCGAAACGCCACCCCGTGCACGACGAGATCAAGGCGCCGGTCCATTATCTGCCGGAATATCTGCATCAAGAGCCGCTTCGCGTGGTTCGCTCGCTGTTTGCCTGTCTGCCGCGCCCGGGCTTCTGGCGCGCGCTCGGATCGCTGGCCACCGATATCCCCCGCGACTTTACGCGCAATCGCGTGCGCCGCTTCGGGCAGGCACTCGTGCTGGCGGCCGAATGGCCGCAGGACGCGGGATGGTTGCATGCGCACTTCGTGCACACGCCGGCATCGGTGACGCGCTATGCCAGCCTGCTTCTTGGTCTGCCCTGGAGTTGCTCGGCCCATGCCAAGGACATCTGGACTTCGGAGGACTGGGATCTGGCCGGCAAGCTGTCCTCGGCGCGTTGGACGGTCACCTGCACAAAAACAGGCTTCGACCGTCTGAAGGAACTCGCCAGCGGCAACTCGTCCGTGCATCTGAGCTATCATGGGCTCGATCTTGATCGCTTCGGCAGCTTCGGCGAGGCGCGAAAGCAGCATGACGGATCGGCGCCGGGCGAACCGGTTGTCGTTCTCAGTGTCGGGCGCGCCGTCGAAAAGAAGGGTTACGATACCTTGCTGGAGGCCCTTGCCCTCCTGCCAGCCGATTTGGCGTGGCGTTTCGAGCATATCGGCGGCGGCGAGGAACTGGAACGGCTCAAGGCGCTGGCGCGAAGGCTCGGTCTGGATGGTCGCGTCTCCTGGAAAGGTGCGCTTGCGCAGGAGGAGGTGCTTGAGCACTACCGAAGCGCCGACATTTTCGCCCTGGCCTGCAGGATCACAGCAAATGGTGACCGGGACGGCCTGCCGAATGTTCTGGTCGAGGCGGCCAGCCAGCGGCTTGCCTGCGTGTCGACCGACATTTCCGGCGTGCCGGAGCTTTTATCGCCGGATGAAACCGGGCTGCTGGTTCCGACGGAAAACCCGATTGCCTTGGCACAGGCGCTGGAGCGCCTGATCCGTGATCCCGCGCTGCGCGCTCGCCT
>NZ_RZOS01001059.1:0-766 GCF_004022605.1 Mesorhizobium sp. M4B.F.Ca.ET.089.01.1.1 | reverse complement strand
AGGTTACACAGACGTGCCGGCAACCTGACCATCACCAGCAACAAAGGGCGAAAGTGCAAAGGTGACTTCGTCTAGGTAAACGGCCGTCAAGGCAGCGGAACCTTCACTCTACGATCGAATGCGGCTGGTGGTAGGAAGGTATCAACACGGCGACCCGATCCTCAGTCACGCGCTTGCGCACGGCCGCGGTGATCGCGACCTCGTCGCCGACTTTGATGCCGCCCTTCGCGCTACGATAGCCGCAGCTGGCTGCGCATCCGCCAGATCGAGGCGTTCACCGCTTTTCTCGAGGCGCGCAACTATCCCTCGGTCTTCCCCGACTTCAACATCTGCCGCGACCGCACTGACGAGCAATTCTCAGTCGTCATCGCCGACCAGGGGCTGGAGCATGTGCAGCGGCCGACGGCGTCGTTTCCAGCATCGTCTTGCGGCCAAACCGTTGGACGACGAAACGGCCAGCCTTCTGGCCCGGAATCTCGATCAGGTTGTAGGTGATCCAAGACAGCAGGCTCACCGTCGGCAGGACAATGAGAAGGACGATCGCGAAGCGAAGCGGCGCCACCAGATCGTGGCCATATTGCGTGATGACGAAAGCCGCGACCGGTTGGAGCACCAAAAGATGGATCAGGTAGATGCTGAAGGAAAGCTCTCCCATCAGATGAAAGAACCGGTTGCCGAGCGTCGTGGCTATCCTTGCTGCCACGACGCCCGCCATTCCCGGCAGCATCCGATAGAGAACAAGAGCAAAGAAGCCCATGACCAGCAC
>NZ_RZOS01001058.1:0-767 GCF_004022605.1 Mesorhizobium sp. M4B.F.Ca.ET.089.01.1.1 | reverse complement strand
GATCTGGATGGGCATCAGGCTGTGGACCGCCGTGCCAGTGGTGCCCGACCTGCAGCCCGTCTCCGGCCGGCGGGGCCTGCTGGCGACCTTCGCCACCGGCGTCGCGCTCAATCTCGGCAATCCGAAGATGCCGTTGTTCTATGTGGCGCTGCTGCCGAACGTGGTCGGCGCATCGCTCGCACCCGGTCATCTCGGCGTGCTGGCAATGGTGATCCTGGTCGTCGAGGCGGTGGTCATCGGCGGGCATGTGCTTCTCGCCGGCCGCGCCCGCGGCCTGCTGCGGACGCCCGCCGTCGTGCGCCGCGTGAACCGCGCCGCCGGTGGCGCGATGATCGGCGCCGGCGTGGCCGTGGTCGCCACGCGCTAAGGGCAGCGCTGACCGCCGGCTCCCGGCCAGGAAGGCGGGTGCCCGCCTCTGATTGGCCATCGCGGACCCGACTGTGAGTCCATAGTCTGTGTCCCCGAGCCATCGCGCCGACACGCCAAGTTGACATAGGCACGCTCACGTCCTAGAAAAGAGACAGACCTGTCTCACCACGGGGCGATGCCATGGCACCCGCACGCACCTCGGCCAAACGCCAGCACGTTGTCGACACCGCCTATGCGCTGTTCAAGCGCGACGGCTTCCATGCCACCGGCATCGACCGGATCATCGCCGAGGCTGACATCGCGAAGATGACGATGTACCGGAATTTCCCGAGCAAGGACGAGTTGATCGTCGCGGTGCTGGATCATCGCGCCCGCCGTTTCGAGCGCCAGCTCGACCG
>NZ_RZOS01001057.1:0-767 GCF_004022605.1 Mesorhizobium sp. M4B.F.Ca.ET.089.01.1.1 | reverse complement strand
GCTCAATATTTCCACACTTATCCAGCGCGCGGACGCGAACGCCATTTGGAAGCAAAGCATTACTCGATCAAGTCTTGGATAACGAAATTCAGTTCGAGCGTTCAGGTTTAGCTATGAAGGAGTTTCAGCGCGTTCTGGCTCACTCCAATGAGGCGCGGTAAGGGAGCGGAGTTCAATCTCGTCGTGCATTGAAGCTGAAGAAGCTGTTGTGGCTCATTTACTTCCTCCTGCTGAGGAATTAACCGCCTTGGCCTTCGAATTCGTCCACAGGTTCGCGGCCGAAGCTGCGCAACGTCTTGATGATACCAACGCCCAGGCGGTGGTTTCGTCCACGGTCCGAGCCGGGGACGCCCCTGGCTCCGTGGTTAGTTGCACTCTGGTCTCGCCATCGGGAGAAACGGCGCGGCAACTATGACCACTTCACATAAGGGTCGTCGAGGCCGGGGAGGGTCGCGGCGACAACCGTTGTGGCCGCTCTATCTTGTTCTTTTCATGCTGCTGCTCTCGGCGGTGGTGTTGGCCTTCGCCACCGGGCGCTATCCCGTGCCGCCGCTGATGGCGTTGCGGATCTTACTGCACCCCATCATCGGCGGCGAGGCCGACTGGACCGCGACAGTGGAGACAGTCGTTTGGGAAATCAGGCTGCCGCGCATTGCCGGCGCGCTGCTGGTCGGCGCCAGCCTAGCTGCGGCCGGGGCGACTTATCAGTGTATCTTTCGCAATCCTCTGGTTTCGCCCGCGATCCTCGGCGCTTCGCAGGGCGCGGC
>NZ_RZOS01001056.1:0-768 GCF_004022605.1 Mesorhizobium sp. M4B.F.Ca.ET.089.01.1.1 | reverse complement strand
AGCCGCTCGGCCGGCGACAGGCTGCCTTCCTGCGCCGCGCCTTCTATCTGGCCATAAGCGGCAAGCATGTGCCCAAGTGTAGGATAGATGCCGTTGGCGGCTCCCGTGGACGCCGCGCTCGCAATTTCCCAAGCATCAGGCTCGCGTCCAAGGGCAGTGGCGATCGCGGCCTTTGCCGCCATCACCTCTTGCCAGAGATCGTAGAGGGCCACCTGTTGGCCGCCGATCGCCTCGGTTGCATACAGAAGCCGCAACAACTGCTGAGGGGACGGAGCTTCGACCTCATTGAAGTCGATGCCAAGACCGCGGCCGATCTCCTCCAGCGTCTCCGGCCGGCGCGGGTCGAGACCCCGCCAATTGGCATGATGCTCGCGATGCGCGTGCGCTGCCTCGACGAGCGCGTCCTCGGCTGCGTTGGGACAGGCCTCCGCAAAGCCGGTCATGAAGTCGCTGAATGCTTCCTCGGCCCGCATGATGAAGGTACGCGTTGTGCCATCACCGCCGACACCATTCTCGACGATGGTGATGACGTCCTCGGCGCGTCTGCCGAACTGGATCGGCAGTTTGGCGTGCGCGACGATGCGTCGTTCCTCGCCTCGGCCGTGAAGCACGAAGCTCTGCCGTAAACGAACAGCGATGCTGTGGACCAACTGACTGCGTAGGAACTGGCGCAAATGATCATCTGACTTTTGGACGTCGACCACATGGCGCAGCAGTTCGTTGAAGCGCGTGCCGGCCAAGGTCGCAATCAAGCGATCGATGCGTCGC
>NZ_RZOS01001055.1:0-769 GCF_004022605.1 Mesorhizobium sp. M4B.F.Ca.ET.089.01.1.1 | reverse complement strand
AGGCAGCATAGGATCAGGAGAGGGCGGCGCAACGTTCCCAAGCCGCCTGCTCCTTTCCTGTCCGAGAACGGCTTCCAGCGTTGTTGCTGGGATCCGTTTCTCGTTCTTGATCTTTCCGGTTAAGGCGGACTGCCGCTTCGGTCTCAGCCGCGCTTCAGGAATGCGCGCGCCGCATAAAGGCTCACTGCCGCCGCGTTGGAAACGTTCAACGAGCGGATTGCACCCGGCATGTCGAGGCGGGCCAGCGCGGTCACCGTCTCGCGCGTCTTCTGGCGCAGGCCTTTGCCTTCGGCGCCCAGCACCAGGGCGATCTTGTCGCCGGCGAATGTTTTCTCCAGCTCGGCCGGTCCGTCCGAATCGAGCCCGATGGTCTGGAAGCCGGCCTCGTGCAGTTGTCCCAGTGCGTCGGCGAGGTTCTTCACCTCGATCTGGTCGATATGTTCGAGCGCGCCGGATGCGGATTTCGCCAGCACGCCCGATTCCTGCGGGCTGTGGCGGGCCGTGGTCATCAGCGCGCCGGCGCCGAAGGCGACCGCGGAGCGCAGGATCGCGCCGACATTGTGCGGATCGGTGACCTGGTCGAGCACGAGCACCAACTGAGTGTCGCCAAGCGCGTCAAGGCGCTTCGGCTTCAGCGGCTCGGCCTCGATCAGCACGCCCTGATGCACGGCATCCGACCCGGTGATCCTGTCGATCTCCTTTGGCTCGACCAATTCGGCCTTGAAGGGCAGGGCGGCGAGGTCGGCGATCGCCAGCCGCTCGGCCGCGT
>NZ_RZOS01001054.1:0-770 GCF_004022605.1 Mesorhizobium sp. M4B.F.Ca.ET.089.01.1.1 | reverse complement strand
GACTATGGCGGCTACCATACCGTACGCGCCGGCGTGAAACACCCGTCCCTGGCGCCGTATGGCGCCTATAGTAGCGCCGACGGTACGGACGTCATCTTTTCGGTTCAGAATGACCGGGAATGGGTAAGTTTCTGCGAGAAATTCCTGAAGCAGCCGGAGCTTACACGCGCGCCCGGTTTTGCCGACAATATGGAGCGTCTCGGTAATCGTGCGCAGCTCGACGAGATCATTAAACGGCGGTTTTCCGAACTGTCCTGCCACGAAGCAATGCAGGAGCTCGAGGCGGCCGGTTTGGCATTTGGCCGATTGAACGAAGTGTCGGATGTTTCGAAGCATTCGCACCTTCGCAGGGTCGAGGTCGCCACACCCGAAGGAATTGTCGAGACGATAGCGCCTGCGGCTATCTTCAACTCCGAGCACCCGTCGCTGCGCCCGGTTCCGGCTCTTGGCGCTCACACCGAGGCTGTCCGCGAGGAGGTTTTGGGGCTTTTGCGAAAAAGAGCGGCGTCAGCGTGAGCGCGCGTTTCGGTAACGTGAGTGCGCTCGCGATTTCCAAAGAACCTGTCTACCTTGGATCATCTCAAGGCGTCGGCCATCCAGCAAACTCATTGCCACCGCCCTCGGGAGGATCGGCCGCAGGGGCTTCTCCATGATCAAGCACACTTTTGCGGCCGTTGAAAGCGCGATGGCTTTACCACGCTGGAGATCCCTGCTCTTCGTTCCCGCTCACGTTAAGCGCTTTGTGAAGACGGCCAATGAGCGGGGTGCAG
>NZ_RZOS01001053.1:0-771 GCF_004022605.1 Mesorhizobium sp. M4B.F.Ca.ET.089.01.1.1 | reverse complement strand
ATGCCCCACCTTCTCGCCGCGTCCGACCCGGAGCGGGCCTCGCATCGTGCTTTCGGCTTGCGCGAGGTCGGGATGGACGCGGTCGCGGCGATACAGATTGACCTTCCAGGCGAGTTGCCAGAACCTATGGACGTGATGGCAATGAACGAATTTCTCAACAAGAAGGAAGGATATGAGATTACGGAAGCCGATCAGCAGATGATGGGTTCCGGCCAGGCGCAGCTTGTCGGTCAGTTCCTAATCGACCGGGAGGGCATCGTGCGCTGGAGCTTCACTGAAATTCTGGAGGTTGGTCTCCAAACGTTCAGGGCGCCGAAACCCGAGGAACTGATATCGGTAGCGTCCCAAGTCGCACATCAATAGGCTGCCGAAAAATTCGCTCGACCACCGCGCCCTGTAACGATTCTATGGGTTTGAGGCCATGATCAAGGTGCTGAAGCGCGGCCCGGGTCTGCCCGTAAGCTTCGTAGCGCGATTCCATTCAACGGGCGGACGCCAGAGTGAACCAGCCTCAGCGCATAGGCCAGACGACGTTCCCTCCACAATCAACGCTTGCAACGGCTGGATAGGGCACTGTTACGCCTTCAGGCAGCACCCAGCGGCGACCAGAGACGATGTGGGTTTCGGGTGGAAATTAATGTAGCAAACCATCAGCATGGATAACCCGTCGGGGGCTGCGCCGCCACGGACGCAAACCGCGACATGGGGCGATCCTGACTTGACCGGCAGCTTCGCGTCCAATTTCGGCCTAACAGGCAAAGTTCGTCGTTG
>NZ_RZOS01001052.1:0-771 GCF_004022605.1 Mesorhizobium sp. M4B.F.Ca.ET.089.01.1.1 | reverse complement strand
GCATCAGATGGGGCATCCCGTCCACACACGAACCGCACCAAGTTGCCCAAAATTCGACGATGTACACTTTGCCGGGCTCGAAGCTGGTGAGGGGCTCGCCACGCAGCCAGGTTTCCGCTTGAATCGAAGGAGCCGGGGACTCGATCTGCAACACCACGTTGTTCTCCAAAGCCGTTGTCAAAGGTTGTGAGATTTTCTGCACGAGCTTATTTCCCTCTCAGAGACGGCACACGGTTCAGGGGAGAGAACATCCTCGTCTGCTCCATTGCATACCGTCCTGCTGCAAGCGTTGCAAGGTCCATGCCAGCGGGCTCAGCGCGCAAGTGCATGAATATGCTTTGAAAAACCTCCGCAGTGCCCGGATGGCGGTTGGATTGAACCTGACAAGTTTCTGCCTTTGTCAGGTTTTGAACGCGCATTGCCCGTGTTTCGCGCCGCCAGAAAAGCGTGGCCCATCCGCACGATCCTGAAGCCCAAACCGTCGAACACGTGCGACACCGCCGCAATATGTCGTGCCATGCATCGATGCCAAGCGCCTCGGCGTTGAGCTCGCAGCACGCCAGAACATCATCGACGAGACGTTCAAGCTCGACCCGGGAACGGGAAAACGGCCCGAGGTTTGGCCTTGGTCGGGACGGCCGAACGGCAATATCGCCGAGAGGGAAAGACGCAGAAGAAGATCATCACACCCGGCGAGCCGAAAGTGTCGGCAAGCCATCGCAGAAGGCAGCAAACATGCAGGCCCAGACGTATCGCTGGGCGATCTGAGGG
>NZ_RZOS01001051.1:0-771 GCF_004022605.1 Mesorhizobium sp. M4B.F.Ca.ET.089.01.1.1 | reverse complement strand
ATATTCCGCTCGACGAGATCGAGCGACAGAATGGGATGCTGGGGCAGACGCGGAGCGACCGCCTCCGCCTCATCCTCAACGGGCGCAGGAGCGCTGAGACCATTACATTTGATAAATTCATCGATACGGTTTTTGAATTGCGCGGAAATCTCGTCGCCAAACCGAATGTTTTCGAGAACGTCGTTGGCGAAGATGAGGCGACTGTTATCCACTCCGACAAATCGTCCCAGCAGCACAACGCCCTGCGCGCTGAGAGACTGCAGGCTTATCGTGTGCAACGCGCCAAGCATGGGCCGAGCGGCAACGCGGCCGGACGGATCGACGAAATCCTTGCGGGGCACGTCAAACAATCCGCTCTTCACCATCCACACGACAATGTCGCGCCCGCGATAGCGTCGTGGCAGACGGCCAATATGGCCCGTCGCAAGATAAGTCTCCCTGCCCGCCAGGATCAGATCTTCGGCGATCTGGCAGCCCGACTGTGCGCTGCCGACGACAAGGACGGCTCCGACGGGTAGGTCGCCGGCCTTACGGTAGTCGGAGGCATCGAGCTGCACTGGCCCGCCCGTCAACGCGGACGCCGAAGGCGGCCGACGCGGGCGGTTCAAGCTGCCGCTGGCGACAACCACGTTTTTCGCCAGCCACGTCCGCTCGGGCGTCACGACGCGAAAGAGCCCGTTACTTGCTTCCAGTTTTGTGACCGAGACGCCGGTGCGAACCGGAAGTCTGTTGCGTTGCGCATAGTCTTCGAGCAGCGCAACGAACTCCATC
>NZ_RZOS01001050.1:0-773 GCF_004022605.1 Mesorhizobium sp. M4B.F.Ca.ET.089.01.1.1 | reverse complement strand
ATGTTCGACGTCGTGGAGGCTCTGTCGTGACCGATACGAGCCAGTCTTCCGCCGATAGGTGTGCAGCGCGACCAGCCTGGGCCCATCTGCTCTGGATCGTGTTGCCGCTCGCCGTGCTCGGGCTGGCCATCGCATGGCTGGTCTCTTCGGATCCGCTGTCGAGCTTCCGCAACGGCGCGCCGCCGGTCGAGAACATCACCTTCGAGCGGACGATCCTTGGAAACGACGGCATTCGCATCCTCGTCCGCGCCGGCGGATCGGAACCGATGACCATCGCTCAGGTCCAGGTCGACGATGCCTATTGGCAGTTCACGCAGGATCCGCCGGGCCCCATCGCGCGCGGCTCGACGGCATGGATCGCCCTGCCATATCCCTGGGTGCTGGGGGAGGCGCATGCGGTCAACGTCGTGACCAGCACCGGCACCACATTCACCCATGAGATCGCTGTGGCCGTCCCGACCCCAACGCGCGATTCGCTCAGCCTGGTCGCGCAGGCGGTGCTCGGCGCTTTTGTCGGCATCCTGCCCGTGGCGATCGGCTTGATGTTCTACCCCGCGCTGCGCGGCGTCGGACGCAGCGGCATGGACTTCCTCCTGTCGCTGACCGTCGGCCTGCTCGCGTTCCTGTTTGTCGATGCGCTGGAGGACGCCTTTGAGCTGGCCGGTGAAGCCGCTGCCCTGTTCCAGGGACCGACCATGATCGTGCTTGCCGCCGCCGCCAGCTTCCTGCTGCTGATGGCGGCGGCAAGCACGATCATGGTCGGTCCCTGGAAC
>NZ_RZOS01000104.1:0-14979 GCF_004022605.1 Mesorhizobium sp. M4B.F.Ca.ET.089.01.1.1 | reverse complement strand
GTCATGCGCGCCGGCCGCCATATCGGCTACCTGCCGCAGGATGTGGAGCTGTTTGCCGGCACGGTCGCCGAAAACATCTCCCGCTTCGATATGGACGCCGACCCGGCAGCAATCATCGCCGCGGCCAAGGCGGCCGGCGCGCATGACCTCATCGTCGGCTTTCGCCAGGGTTATGAAACCGAGATCGGTGACCATGGCGAGGCGCTTTCGGCCGGCCAGCGCCAGCGCATCGCTTTGGCTCGCGCGCTCTATCGCGATCCGTTCCTGGTCGTGCTCGACGAGCCGAATTCCAACCTCGACATGGACGGCGAGCAGGCCTTGATCCGCGCGATGCTCGGCGTTCGCGAGCGCGGCGGCGTTGTCGTCATCGTCGCCCATCGCCCGAACGTGCTGACCGCCGTCGATTTCATCATGGCGATGAAGCAGGGGCGCGTGCACGAATTCGGACCGAAGGAGGAGGTCTTCGCCAAGATGTTCCCGATGCTGCGCTCGGTCCCGTCAAGCAACCCGCCGCAGCGGGCATCCGCGGAAACGACCGCGGTCGCCACCCGGACCGGGGGAGGGAACTGACATGGCCGCGCCCGGCAACGCCCACGCTTCGATCCGTTTCTACACTCGCCTTGGGCTCGGCGCTGTGCTCCTGCTTGGAGGTGGTGTGGGCGGCTGGGCCTCGGTCACCGAGATCGCCGGCGCGGTGATCGCGCCAGGCACGCTGGTCGTCGGTTCGCACGTCAAGAACGTGCAGCATGCGACCGGGGGCGTCGTGGCCGAGATCGACGCTCGCGACGGTGACCGCGTGAAGGCTGGTGACCTTTTGCTGCGTCTCGACCGTACCGTGCCGGCCGCCAATCTTGCGGTGGTGAGCAAGGCGCTCGACCAGCTCATGGCGCGCAAGGCCCGTCTCGATGCCGAGCGCCGGGGCACGGACGGCATCGACTTTCCCCGGGACCTCCTCGATCGCTCGGCCGATCCCGACGTCGCCGAGGCGATCTCCGGCGAGACGCAGCATTTCGACACGCGGCGCACCTCCCGCGCCGGCCAGAAGGGCCAGCTCGGCGAACGCATCGTCCAGCTCGAGAAGGAGATCGCCGGCGACACCGCGCAGATGGAAGCCAAAAGCAAGGAAATCCAGCTGGTGCAAAAGGAGCTCGCTTCCGTGCGCACGCTTTGGGGCAAGAAGCTCATCTCCATCGATCGCCTGACCTCGACCGAGCGCGAGGCGACACGCCTCGATGGCGAACGCGGCCAGCTCATCGCCGCGCTGGCGCAGGCGCAAGGGCGCATCGCCGAGATCAAGCTGCAGATCATCCAGATCGACCTCGACCTCAGCACCGAAGTGAACCGGGACCTGCGCGACATCGACGGCAAGATGGGCGAGCTCATCGAGCGCAAGGTCGCCGCCGAGGACCAGTTGAAGCGTGTCGACATCCGCGCCCCGCAGGACGGCGTCGTGCAGCAGTCGCTCGCCTATACGATCGGCGGCGTGATCACGCCCGGACAGACGATCATGCAGGTCGTGCCGGACAATGACAGTCTGGCGGTGGAGGCCAAGATCGCCCCCAGCGATATCGACAAGCTATGGGTCGGCCAGCAGGCGTCGCTGCGCTTTTCGGCATTCAACACCCGCACGACGCCGCAAATCGACGGCGTGGTCGAAAGGACCTCGCCCGACATCGCCACCGATCAGCGCACTGGTGCCAGCTATTACACCGTGCGTATCAGGACGACCGCCGCGGAAGTCGCGCGCCTCGGCGAGGTCAAGCTGGTGCCCGGCATGCCGGTGGAATCCTTCATCAAGACCGAGGACCGTTCGGTGATCTCCTACCTGGTCAAGCCATTGCGGGACCAGATCACCCGAGCCTTCAGAGAGTGAGCCCGCCACGGCGGGAAAACAGCAGCCAAGAGAAAACAGCAGCCACGATCAGCAACCGAATCCGAAGCTAGGGGAAATGAAATGACGTCTAGCGATATCAGCGACAATCTGACCAACGATCCGCTCGCAACCCTTGATTCCACCGAGACCGGAAGCACCGATCCGGCTTCTTCCGACCCCGTTCCGCCGCTTGCGGTTACGATAGACCAGGCGGACGCGGACTACGCGCCCGGCGAGACCGTGGGGATCACCGCCACCGACGTCGGGGACGGCGGCTCGCTCACATTTTCGGTTGCCCATGTCAGCGCCGGCGCCGACGGCGTTCTCGGCACCGCGGACGATGTGCTCACCTATGATCTGACCGGGACTGGTACGCCCTGGGACGTCACCGATGGCGGCGCCGGCGATCTGGATGGTACAGTCAACGGCAAGATCCAGACATCGTGGTACGTCAACAGCGACGCGTTGAATCAGGCCTTCACGCTCACGACGACAGACCCGGCAACCGGCCGGGTCGCGGCAGTGAATTTCACCGACGCCGCGACCATGGTCGATCTGACTTTCAAAACCACCGCGACGATCAACGGCGCGATCTTTTCGTCCTCGGATGTCGCAACCGGCGCCGGAACGGGTCTGCTTGATCCCTTCGTCCGCATTCAGAACAACGGCACGGAGCAGGGGTATAATACCGACGCCAGTGTTAAAGTGCTCGACGATACCGCCAAGGGCAGTACTCAATATGTTCATGCACTGAACATTGCCGACATTCCGATTCAATATGTGAATGGTGTCGGCTATTATCGATTTGATCTCGACATCAACGAGTCGAACTCTGACAATGTCCAGAACCTTTCCCTGGATACGCTCCAGATCTGGCAGGCCACTGCCGGCAACTTGAGCAATTACGATCCCGGAGCAGCCCCGGATCAAGGCACCGGCGCCTTCCCGACCGCCACGAAGATCTATGATCTGGATCAAGGCGGCGACAAATTCATCGGGTTGAACGGCGATCTCCAGCCGGGCAGCGGCAACACCACCGACATGTCGTTCCTGGTTCCGGTCGCCAATTTCGATCCGAGCAAGCCCTTTATCTATCTCTATTCCGGGTTCGGCTATCAGGCCGGCACTTATCAAGGTTCGACCGAAACGACGCCGAGCACATGGACGGCCGAGTCCGGCTTCGAGGAATGGAACCGCCAGATCGGCCAGGTGATCGATGGCCACAAGTTCAACGACTTGAATGCCGACCACGTCTGGGAAGCCGGCGAGCCGGCTCTCGCCGGCTGGAAGATCTATCTGGATGTGAACGACAACAACACGTGGGATTCGGGCGAGCCGTTCACCTTCACCGACGCAAACGGCTATTACAAATTCACGGTCACGCCCGGCACCTACACGGTCCGCGAGGTGCAGCAGGCAGGATGGTCGCAGGATGCGCCGAACAACGCGCAGGGCGAGTACTCCGTTACAGTGGTGGCCGGCCAGGACAGCCACAACAACGACTTCGGCAATTTCCAGCTCGGCTCTATCTCGGGCCACAAATATGAAGATGGCGACGGCAGCTTAGTGACGACCGGTGACCGGGCCCCGGTCGAGAACTGGACGATCACGCTCTACAATGATGCAAACCACAACAACATCGCCGACGCCGGCGAGCAGGTGGCGCAGACGACCACCGATGCCAACGGCTTCTACCAGTTCACCGGGCTGGTGCCCGGCGACTATTTGATCAAGGAAGAGGATCAATCGGGCTGGACACATCTGACAGCTACGACGATCAACCAGAACAGCCTGACCTCGGGCCAGAACCTGACGAACCAGGACTTCGTCAATGTCGAGCTTGGCTCGATCTCGGGCCACAAGTTCGAGGATGCCGACGGCAGCCTGGCGACCAGCGATGACCAGACGCCGGTCGAGAACTGGACGATCACGCTCTACAAGGACGCCAACCATGACAACATCGCCGATGCGGGCGAGCAGGTGGCGCAGACCACCACCGACGCCAGCGGCTTCTACCAGTTCACCGGACTGCTGCCCGGCGACTATTTGATCAAGGAAGAGAGCCAGTCGGGCTGGACGAATGTCAGCCCGGTGCAGATCGACCAGGACAGCCTGACCTCGGGCCAGAACCTGACCGACCAGGACTTCGTCAACTTCAAGTTCTTCTCAGTCTCCGGCACGAAGTACGAGGACCTGACCGGCAACGGTAAGACGGCGGACGACATTCCATGGTCGCACGATCCTGTGACGATCTACATCGACGAGAACGATAATCACGTGTTCGATCCAGGCGTGGACCTTTCGACGACGACGGGGGCCGGCGGCGCCTGGTCGATCGGCGGACTGACGCTGGCCGATGTTGGCAAGAGCATCTACGAAGTAGTGCCGGCCGGTTCCCAGCAGACCGGGATCCTCGTTCAGACGGTCGACAATCCCGGCAGCGGCGGCGTTGACACTGGCAACGACTTCACCAACTTCCTGCCACCGGAGGGCCAGGGCTTGACGCCTGGCTTCTGGAAGAACCACATCGATATCTTGAACCAGGAGTTGGGTGAGTTCCATTCGGGTTGGAACTCCAACACCTCCTTCGAGACCATCTTCGAGTTCCAGAACCTGTCGAAGATTCCAGGAACGCCCTCGATCGCGGACGCGTTGGGAGCCAAGGGCGGTGGGGTGAACCACCTCGAACGCTCCTCGGCGGCGGCATATCTCTCCGCTGCCGTCACTGCCGTGCCCGACGGCCCCGGCGGTAAACCGGAACTCAATTTCAGTTTCTCCGCGGCGACCAGCTCGAACCCGGCCATCATCGCAATTCTCAATCAGATTGACACGAACGACGACCACACGCTGCAACCGGGCGAGGTGACCGCCGCGGTGCGGGACGTCCTTAACGACACCAACGCCCCGACCTCCAACTTCGGCCTGACCGGTCAACCGGGGATCAACGATATCGCCAACGCCTTCGACGCGATGAACAACCAGACGCATCCTGACGCCAGCGTCTTCCTCATTTGACGAGCTGTGCGTAAATCTCGTCCAAACAGTGATCGGGGGCTCCTTGCCCCCGATCGTTCGATGACGGCAGCTTTCCTAAAGCAATAGACGAGCGAAGCCTTCACGTCCGCGGCGCCGCGCTGCTTTCCTGGCCCGGCGATGCCCAGCCTTTGGAGCAGGCTACTAACCCTTCGCGCCCGGCGCATACTCCAGCGCCACCACGCCATTGCTGAATGGCACGGCCGAGATCAGCTCCAGCGCAACCGGCTCCTCGCTCGGGAACAACGGCTTGCCCTGGCCGACGGCGCCCGGATAGACGAGCAGCCTCAGGCGATCGACGAGGCCATGGCTGAGCAACTGCCGCGCAATGCTCAAGCTGCCATGCACATAGATGTTGCCGCCGTTTGTCTGCTTCAGGCTGGCGACCGCTTCGGGCAGGGGGCCTGCGAGCAATTGCGCCGGCTTCCAGTCGAGCTCCTTCAGGCTGGTCGAGGCGACAAATTTCGGCAGCGCATTGAACCGCTCGGCGAAGTCTCCGGTCTCGCTCGGCCATGAACCGGCAAAGATCTCGTAGGTCGTGCGGCCGAGAAGCATGGCGCCGCTGTCGGCGAGTTCGTCCTCCTTGAACGCATTCATCTCGTCGTTCCAGGTGACGTTCGGCAGCTTCTCGACCTCGGCAATGCCGTCGACGCTGATGAATTCGGTGACGACGAGTTTTCTCATGCGCGCTCTCCTGTCGGAAGTAGCCCCTCTAGCAGTCAAGATCGCGACGCCACGACTATTCGCCCCGCGCTTTTCCCTCTAGCTCGCCCCGGTTCCTCATCATAATCTCGCGCCCGCTTGAAACACCTTGAGTCCGTATGAGCAAGCTTCTTTTCACCCGCGTTCCGTTCAACCCGTTCTCGCTTGGTCTGGTCTGCAATTTCATTGCGCACCATCCGCCGTTCGACGGCTACGAATTTGGCCAGATGGTGAAGTCGTTGCGCTATCAGATCGAGCAGCAATCCCATCTTATCGGCGCCATTGACGATGCTATCGTCGCCTACGTCGGCTGGGTCGTGACCAGCCGCGAGATCGCCGAAACATGGGTCGCGAACAATGGCCCGCTTAATCCCGATCCTGGCGGCAGCGCAATTGCCGCAACCGTTATGGCGACGCGCTCGTCCTCGCACATCCTGCCGCTGATCAAGGAGGCGAAACTGCTCAACCTCGACAAGTCGGTCTACTGGAAGCGCGACTTCATCGATGCCCGTGGCGCCATGAAACGCGCCGTGCGCAAGCGGGATGCATGATGGACCAGGCCGCGCCCGGCGAGGGGCTCACCCAGGAGATTCTGATCCGCCTCGGCGACCGTTATGCGTCGATGTTCGTGCGCATTTGGCAGCCGGCCGGCCAGTCTTGTGGGACAGTCTATTGCCTCCACGGTTTTACCGGGAACGGCGCCGATTTCGATTATCTCGCGACCTTTCTTTGCCGCAACGGCTATCTGGTGATCTGCCCCGATCTGCTTGGGCGTGGGCGCAGCGCGTTTCTTGGTGCGGGTTACGACATCGATCTCTATTCCAGGTGCTTGCGCGCGCTCGGTCGGTTTGCCGGCAAGGAGAACCACTTCATCGGCACATCATGGGGCGGGCTGATCCTGACCCTGTTCCTCTATGCAAACCGCGGCCGTGTCGATCGGATAGTCCTCAATGATGTTCCCATGATCGGCGGCCCGAAGGTCGACGCCCTGAGAGACGCGGTCATTCGGGAAAGCACGCTGACCTTCGAGACGCGCGCCGCGGCGAGGGACTATCTGCGTGCCGCAAGCCCCGAGATGGGCTCCGTCGAGGAAGCGGTTCTAAGCCGTTACATCGAGAACCGCATCGCCAGCGGCACCGAAGGCGTTCGGCTGGCCTATGATCCGGCCGCGACCGAGAATTTCGCGACAATGACCGGACGTGCATACGACCTGTTTCCCATGGTGGCCAAGCTGGATGCGCGCATGTTGCTGATGTATGGGCGAAAGAGCGAATTCATCGACAGGAGCGCCTTGGAGCGGACGCGTCGCGTCCGGCCAGACATCTGTATCGTCGACAACATTGATGCGGGCAGCCCGCCCTCGCTGATGACGATTGATCAGGCTTTCTTGATCCTGGGTTTCCTGTCCGCCGTTTGAACTGGCGCTGCCTTTGGGGGATCGGCAATGCACTTCGAGGAAGCATACGGCAAGCTGCTATCGGCTGCTTTCGATCAAGCTGGGTCGGATGGCAAACCGATCAAGATCCTGATTTGCACGACGCCGCGAACTGCCGGCCATTCCTACTGTCGGGTGCTGAAGCATTTCGGGCTCGGTCTGCCCACCGAGTACTTCCAGTGGCAGTTTGCGCTGCCGCTCCTGCGCCGCTGGACCGGCCACGATGCCATCGACGTCCCGGCACTCGATCGCGCGGCAGCGTCATACGGACGGCAACTTCTGGCAAGACGCTCGGTCAATGGCGTGTTCGCGGCAAAGCTGTTCGCAGGCAATCTGAACTTCGCGCGCAACGCGATCGGCCAGGACGATACAAGGTCATTTTATGTGTTCCTGTCCCGACGCAACAAGGTTGAACAGACCGTCAGCCTGCTTGCGATGCTCTATACCGGGCAACCGTTCGATGGCGGGGATACGCTGCCGGGAATCCCGAAGTTGAAGACGATAAGCCAGAAGGCGGTCATCGATACGGTGCGCCATATCGCCGACTCTGAGGTCATGTGGCGGAACTACCTCTCGACCATTGATCCCATGAGGGTAGTCGATGTCGCCTATGAGGATTTTGTCGCCAGCCCGTACGAGAATGTGCGAGCGACGATGCGAAATTGGTTTCCGGCCCATGATCTGGACAAGGCCGCCATCGAGGCAAGCGCGCGCTATCAGCACGATGCGGACATGAAGAGGATCATCGCAAGGCAATTCGGAAGCCTGATCCGGGACCTGTGGCGCGACATGCCTGGCGCAACGGGCCGGCCCTTGTCAGCGCCTTGACACCACGACCGCCATGCCGCTCGCCGGACGCAATGCCAGCGCATAGTCGAAGCGGATAATGTCGTCGGTGCGGGCGAATGCGAACTGCCGCACCACCGCGCGAACCGCTTGCTCGACCTCGAGCCGGCCAAGGCGTGCGCCGCCGCACATGCGCGGCCCGGTCAGGAACGGGATGAAGGCGCGACGGTCGAAACTATTGTCGATGAATTCCTTGCGGCTGGCATCGAATGTCCGCGGATTCTCCCAGAACTCGGGATGCTGGTGCGCGCCAACGATGGAAAGCATGATGAGTTGTCCGGCCCTCAGCGCCACGCCGTCGATTACCGTGTCGGCGCTCACCTCGCGCGTCAGGAACGGAATGGGCGGAAAATACCGCATCGTTTCGTTGATGAAGCAGTCGGTGAACGGCGTGTCGGCCTTGGCGCCGGCGATCTCGTCGTGGATACGCTCCTGTACTTTCTGGTTGGCGCCGAGCCTGTCGATCACCCACAGCACCGTCGTCACGGTGGTTTCGACGCCCGCGAAAAGGTTCATCACGAACTCTTCGATGGGCGAGAAGCTGTCGATCCCGCCTGATTTCTCGGAGAAGCGGCCCATTTCCGTAGCCGATCGTGGGTCCGCCATCAGCTGCGCTCCAAACTCGGCTATGACCGCGCGGGCGTCGCTGATGACGCTAGTGCGCTCAGCATCGGTCGGCGTGACCCAGGAGTAATATTGCAGGCGGCGCAGCACCTCGCGGGTCCGGTCAAGCAATGCCGCCGTCGGCCGGGGCTCAGCAACAAGCCTGAACGCCTGATAGAAGATGGTCAGGGCGCCAGCGAATAGCGCCTCCTGGATGGCGGTCAGGGACGTTTCGCAGACGCTGAAGCACGAGGCGAAGATATCGGACACGCTTTGCACTTGGGCGGGCTTCGCCGCAGCGAGGTAACTGTCTTGCGTGATTGAGCGCCTTGTCGCCCACTCCTCGTCATTGGTGTTGAAGCGGCTGAAGCCGAGTGCGGAAATCAGCGAGAAGTTCTTGCGAAACAGGTTCGGGGCCTTGGCGATCCTGTCGACCGCGTCTGGGTGGTCGAAGACCGCGAGATTGCCGATTTCACGAGGCTCGGGGGTGATCTGGCCGCTCCGGGCAAAGAGCGCGTAGGCGAGATTGTTCAGAAAGCCTTCAATTTGCGCTGGATTGTCCACGAAGCCCCCGTTTGTCATCGTCTGGCGCTAACTATCTCTAGTCATTGTGTTTTTTATTGCTGTTGCAAAGATGTTACACTGACGCGGCAAAGTGTCGGGGCATCCTCTCGGCAATAGGCCGTTATCCGAGTCTCTGCAATATTGGCAGCCGCGAGAATCTGGGGTGGGGATAAGCATGCGGGCTCAAGTACAGGGCAAACTTTTAGCAACGGTGGCGGCATCGGCTGCCTCCGTGACAACCATCGGCGTGGCCACGGCTCATGCCGGAGAGGCGCAACCATCGGACCCGGCGGTCATCGATGCGCGCATCAAGATGTCGTTCGAAGGCGCCTATTTCTGGAACAATGTCCACAAGGACGACAAGCTCAGCAGCGACAAGCTGGGCAACAGTAACGGCGACATCTCCGGGTCAGTAGCGTTGACCAAGCAGATTTCCCCGGGGCTGGATTGGCGTCTTTCCGGCACCTTTCATGTCGGCAAGCACCGGTCGGTCCTTCTTGGCGAGGGGCCTGTCGCCGATCCAGACGGTACCATTAGCGCTCGTTACGGCGACGGCTACGCCTTTCAGGCGTTCGATTTCGACGTCGGCAAGCACGTCAAGGCACAGCAGGCTGACATCCGCTTCTTTGGCGGCCTGCGGATCGCACATGCGGACGAAAAGGTGTTCGACTTCTCCGAGACGTTCACGCCTGACAATCCTGCCGACAAGGGCATTTCCGCCGACAAGGTTGGCTCGTCCGAATACTGGGGCATCGGTCCAAGGGTTGGTGCCGAGGCTTATTACCCGGTCGGCGAAAACTGGGGCCTGACGGGCGCCGTTTCGGGCTCCGTGATGTGGGGCCGCCGCACCAACCGTGTTGGTGGCAGTGTCACGCAAACAAACCCTGACATGCATGCTTCCGCAACTTTGTTCAGTGAGAGCTCGAGCGAAACGGTCTCTAACCTCGATGCGTCGGCCGGCTTGAGCTGGACGCCGATGCCGAACACGACCTTGACCGCAGGCTACAAGATCGAGGCATGGCACAACCTTCTTGTGAATGCCGACCACGAGAACCAGGTATTCCAGGGGCCGTTCCTGCGCCTCGAAGTCAAGATGTGATCGCAGCGGCCGGTCAGGGTGGCTTCGGTTACGACTTTCGAGTCCAGGTTCGCATCGAACGGGAACGTTAGGTTGCACTACATCGCGGCGGGCTCCGGCCCGCCGATCGTTTTTCTGCACGGGTTTCCCGACCATGGTCTTGGCTGGCGCCGTCAGATCGAATCTCTATGCGGCAACTACAGGGTCCTGGTGCCGGATCTGCGCGGATTCGGGCTAAGCGACAGGCCGAGGGGACATGCAAACTACGCGTTGCTGCCGAACCTCGTTCAAGACGTGCTGTCCATCCTCATGGCGGAACGACTCTCCCAGGCTTCAATCGTCGGCCACGACTGGGGAGGAACCATCGCCTGGTGGCTGGCCATGCGCGTGCCGTCGGCGGTACGCCACCTCATAACTCTCTCCAGTCCCCATCCGCGCAACTATCTTCGGGCCATAGCCGATCCAGCCAATTCCGGATATTTCGGTTACGTGCGCCGCTTCCAGGAAGCCGGTGTGGCAGCCCTGCCCACGCCGGACGAGCTTGCCAGCTGGGTTGCCGACGTGGACGATAGACAGGCGCTCGTGGCGTCGCTTCGGCAATCCGATCCGGAGGCGGTGCTGAACTACTACAGGGCCAATATTCCGCTGGGCAGGGTGCCCGACATCGGCCCGCTGCCGTTGATCAGGGCGCCGACCCTTGCCCTGTTCGGCACCGACGATCCCTATGTTCCGGCCAGCGCCTTCGACGGCACGTTCCGCGAGGTCGACAACGTCTCTTCCGTGCTGGCGCTGCCCGGTGCCGGCCACTTCATCCACCACCAGGCCGCCGCCTTCGTCACGCGCGAGATCGAGGCCTGGGTGGCGCAGCCGCCGTCGAACTTCCGCCACCTCGCCTGAAGCCCCTTCGCGGCCGGAGGTCGTCGACATATGCCGTTCGCTGGGCGATGATCGCGTCGGCCTGACGCTTCGCACTGGTCGCCGATTCGGCGTTTCGGCCTGTCCCATTGTCGCTCAGACCGGTCCACGGCTCTTTAGACCTCGGATAGGTTTTGCCGGTATCTATCGGAAAAAAGGAGCCGGAAAGTCATGACCGATATCTGGCGCTCACTCCTCGCCAATCTTGCCCTGGTCTCCATCCTGGTGGTCGCCTGGGATCTTGTGGCGGATTTTACCGGGCGTCTCTCGCAGCGCAGGCAGTCGCTGGTTCTCGGCGTGGTGATGTGCACGGGCGCGGTCATTTCCATGGCGACGGCGCTCTCCGTCTCCGGCTTCATCGTCGATCTGCGCGCCGCCTTCATCGCCGCCGCCGCCTTCTTCGGCGGATGGCCGGCCATGGTCATCGCCACGGCCGGCTCCATTGCCTATCGCATCCATCTCGGCGGCCAGGGCGCGAGCATCGGGATCGTGGGCATCCTCATCACGGCTGTCGTCGGCATTGCCTGGCATCACATCGTCGCGGCCCGGTCGCGCACCATCTTCGACATATTCGGCCTCGGCGTGTCGGTCGCTCTCGCCGGACTGATCACGCTCCTGGTCATTCCCCCGCAAGTCGTCGCCGGCATGGTGCAGCAGAGCACGTTCCCGTCGCTTGTGTTTCGCTTCCTCAGCACCATCATCGTCAGCGTGCTGCTCGACCGCCAGCAGCGGCGGCGCGATCTTGTCATGTCCAACATGATCTACCGGGCCATGGTTCGCGAGCTGCCGGATTGCCTGAACATAAAGGACGTCGACGGCCGCTTCATCGCCGCCAATCCGGCGACCGCCGAAATGGTGAACGCCACCTCGGTCGAGAACCTGATCGGCAAGACGGATTTCGATTTCTACCCGAAGGATGTGGCGGAGCGCTTCCGGCAGGACGAGATGGGCGCGCTGGAGGCCGGCCAGACGCTGCGCATCGACCAGCCGGCGATTTTCCCGGACGGCAAGCAGGGCTGGCTCTACACGCTGAAGGCGCCGTTCCGCGACGAGGCCGGCAAGATCACCGGCGTCATCACCTACAATCGCGACATCACCGAGCAGAAACGCAATACCCAGCTCAAGAACGATTTCATCTCGACGGTCAGCCACGAATTGCGCACCCCGCTGACGTCGATCCGCGGTTCGCTCGGCCTGATCGCGGCCGGCGTGGCGGGCGAGCTGCCGCCAAAGGTCGCCAACCTCATCAACATCGCCCACAACAACAGCGAGCGGCTGGTTCTTCTCATCAACGACATCCTCGACATGGAGAAGATCGAATCGGGCGTGATCGCCTTCAAGATCAAGCAGATGCCCGTCCGCCCCCTGCTGGAGCAGGCCATTGCCGCCAGCTCCAACTACCGGGCCGACGGCGGGATCCGCATCGTCCTGGTCGACGATGCCCCGCGCGCCGAGGCCAACATCGACGAGGATCGCCTGCATCAGGTGATGGCCAATCTGCTGTCGAATGCGATCAAGTTCTCCAACGCCGACGGCACCGTGACGGTGAAACTCGAGCGCCGCGATCGCGACATGCTGCGCATCTCGGTGATCGATCAGGGCGCCGGCATTCCCGAGGCATTCCGCAGCCGCATCTTCGGCAAGTTCGAGCAGGCGGATGCCTCCAGCACCCGCAAGCAGGGCGGCACCGGCCTCGGCCTGAGCATCGTCAAGACCATCGTCGAAAAGCTCGGCGGCGCCGTTTCCTTCGAGACCGAGGAAGGCAAGGGAACCTCGTTCCATGTCGACCTCGCCGAGGCGCAGAGGCAGCCTGACAAGCCGGTTTCGACGGAGCGCCGGTCGCGGCCGCGCGATGGCCGCCTGCGTGTCCTCATCTGCGAGGACGAGACCGATGTCGCGGCGGTGATCGCAGCACTGCTCGATGCGGAGGGCTTTTCCAGCGACGTCGCCCCCGACATCGACACCGCCATGGCGCTGCTGCGCTCCCGTGATTATGTGGCGCTGACGCTCGACATCAGGCTGGCGGGTGGATCCGGCATCAAGCTCTTCCACGACATCAGGGCGTCACCGGTGAATTCCGACATCTCGGTCATCGTCATCTCCGCCGTCGCCGATGAGGCCAAGCGCTCACTCAACGGCACCGCCGTCGGCATCGTCGACTGGCTGGAGAAGCCGGTGGACTCGAAGCGGCTTCACGCCGCTCTCTCCAAGATCGTCGCCGGCAAGGTCGAGCGCAGGCCGAGGATCCTCCACGTCGAGGACGACGAGGGCGTGCTTGCCGTGATGTCGGCGGGGCTGGGTCCGGACGTCTTGATCGCCTCGGCGAAAACGCTGCAGGAGGCGCGGCGGGCGGTCGCCAAGCATCGCTTCGACCTGGTCATCCTGGACATCGCGCTTCCCGACGGGTCGGGGCTGGACCTGCTCATCGATCTGCCGCAGGAAACCCGAGTCATCGTGTTCTCGGCGGCGGAGATGGACGAGAAACTCGGCGACCGGGTGCAGGCGATGATGACCAAGACCAGGGCGTCGGAGATCGATGTCGCCAAGCTGGTCCGGCGCATGTTGGTTGCGTCTCGCAACGCGGCGAAATCCACCGCGCAAGCAGGGGAGTGACATTGATGTCGGCAAGGATCCTCTATGTGGACGACGAGGACGACATCCGCGAAATCGCGCAGATGTCGCTGGAGCTCGAGCCTCGGTTCGAGGTGCGGTCCTGCTCTTCGGGCGCCCAAGCGCTGGCGGTCGCCGCCGACTGGCAGCCCAACCTCATCCTGCTCGACGTGATGATGCCGGACATGGATGGGCCGGAGACGCTGAAGCGGCTGGCCGCCTCGCCGCTTACGGCATCGATTCCCGTGGCGTTCATCACGGCGCGCACCCAGACGCATCAGGTTGAACATTATCTGGCCATGGGGGCGGTCGGGGTCATCGCCAAACCCTTCGACCCGCTGGCGCTCGCCGCTGAGGTCGGGAAGCTGCTGGCGCTGCGCGCGCGCTGACGGGCTGTTCGGGCTTCCCGGCGGCCGCATCGGCGGGAAGCTGTGCGGCGCCGTTTACGGCTCATATACCATGCCGACTTATTCATCTACTGATTGTAGCGAAATGCGGCCGTCGCGAATCGGCTATAACTATGATCGCACGGGTGTTGCGGGCCTGCGGCCCGCGCGGAACTATGGGCGTGGACCACATTGGCGGATGGCGGTTCGTTGATTGATCACTCCGGGGGGCGATGGAACCGGAGCAGCACAGGTGGATGGAGCGAAGGCAAGAGTTCTGATCTGCGATGACGATCCCTTGTTGCTCGAGCTGATGGAATTCAGGCTGCGGGCGAAGGGATACGAGGTCATCAAGGCGGTGGACGGGGCCGAAGCGCTTTCGAAGGCGGAGCGCGACGGGCCCGACATCATCGTGCTCGACGCCATGATGCCCAAGGCGGACGGCATCGAGGTGCTTGCGCGCATCAAGGGCGACCCCAACCTGTCCGAAACCCCCGTCGTCATGCTGACCGCCCGCAAGGCCGAAAAGGACATCGTCTCGGCGCTCGAAAAGGGCGCCGACGACTATCTTGTGAAGCCGTTCATCCCCGAGGAGCTGCTGGCCCGGCTGGCGCGCCTGATCGCGCGGAAGAAACGCTGATGCGGCAAAGCCGGCGCGCAGCCCTTGCCGCATGCATGTTCCTGGCAATGGCCGCGCCTCCCGGTGTTTCATGGGCCCAGACGGTCGACGAGCTTTACGCGTCCGGCGTCAAGGCGAGGCAGGCCCAGCATTTCGACGAGGCGGCGGATCTGCTCAAGCGCGCGTTGGCGCTGAAGCCCGACAATGCCGATGCCCTGGTGCAGCTCGGCTTTGTCGAGCTCGGCCGCAACGATCTGCCGGCCGCGCGCGACGCCTTCTCCAGGGCGCTGTCGCTCGCCCCGACCTATATGGATG
>NZ_RZOS01001049.1:0-778 GCF_004022605.1 Mesorhizobium sp. M4B.F.Ca.ET.089.01.1.1 | reverse complement strand
CGCGCGGTGACCGCGACCGGCCCACGACACTGACGGGAGCCATCGAGCGGGGACTGGCCTCGCTCAAAGATGGAAGGCCCTCAGATGTCGCACGATCTTGCCCTGGCTCAACACCACGCCCTGGACCTCGCCCGCACCCTGATGGTCCCCGTCATCCTCTTCAAATCCGGCGACGTGATCGGCGTGCTCCGCAGCGATGAGATCGAGCCTGGCGATGATCTCGAAATCCTTCACGAATACGACCCATTCCAGATCAGGCCGGCTCGTTGAGCCGGCCCCTGGCGGCCCGCCCCGTCACAAAGTCCACATTGCACGACCGCGATCCAACGGCTCTGCTGATCGGCGGGCCGATGCGCAGCGATTGGGTGCCGCTTGCGAGCGAGCGGCGGCAAGGGAGGCTGCGCCGCGGCCGGAAAATCGCATTGCCCTGTGCACGTCTTCAGTTGCCCGGCCGCGCCCTTGCCTCCTTCGCTCTTCGCGGCCTTGGGGTCTGGTCCCGCGGGTTCGCGGGAAAGGAAACCGAACAGGAAGGGACGGAACATCATGGGCGCCGGGATAGGAATGGAGATGGGCGATGTCGAGGAACTCAGAAGTGGCGTTCTGTGTGCTGCGGTGCTGGAGCGGGCGGGCTTCGCGGTCGATCAGAAGGAGAGCACCAGACGCGCCGTAAAATTCAGGCGCGGCGCCGAAATCATCATCGTCATTCACGAGGGCAAAGGCTGGTTCGATCCACTGTCGGAGGCCAAGGGAGACGTGTTCCACCTGGTCGAGCACCTCG
>NZ_RZOS01001048.1:0-779 GCF_004022605.1 Mesorhizobium sp. M4B.F.Ca.ET.089.01.1.1 | reverse complement strand
CAACTGCGATAGCGGATCGCCAGGCGCCATTTTGAGCAGTGAGAAGATCACGAGGCTGATCAAACACAAGGTCGGGACCGAGATAAGCAGTCGTCGGATGGCATAGTTGAGCATGCGCCGTACCTATATTGCTGCCGGCCGGGGCAATAGTGACCGCGGCCGGCGTGGGACATGGAAAGGCGGGCGCTCTTGCAAGAACGCGCAGCCAATTTCACTTGTTGCGATACCAGTCCTGAGCGTTCCACAACTCGGAATCCCAGGCGTTACTGGCAGTGCCGCCCAGCGTGTTGGAGATCCCCGAGACGCCAGCGCGCCAGACCAGCGGCATGATCGCGTAACTGTCCATTAAAATGGTATTGAGCTTTTTGACTATCTCGCCGCGCTTCTCGATATCAGCGGTCTTTCCGAGCTCTGTCACCAGCGCGTCGTAGTTCGTGTCGCAGTAGCGCGGGGTGTTGCTTCCATGCGACTGGCCACAGGTGTAGCTCTCGGCATATGCGCCGGGATCGGAACCGCTAAAGTAGTTGGCCCACATCTGGGCGTCGGCATAAAAGTTACTGTACGTTTCCGGATTGCTCGGATCGCTTCCGAAAAAGACCGAAGCGTCGATGCTCCTCAATTCTACCTCAACGCCTATATCGTGCCACCACTGCTTGATGATCGCCTGGAACTGGTTGCGCACCGGGTTGGTCGTGGTCACCAAAGTGAGCTTTAGCTTTTCGCCGTCCTTCCCCCGGATTCCATCAGGACCCTGCCTCCAGCCCGCCTCGTCAAGAAGC
>NZ_RZOS01001047.1:0-779 GCF_004022605.1 Mesorhizobium sp. M4B.F.Ca.ET.089.01.1.1 | reverse complement strand
TCACCAACTACACGTCCTCGGTTACCGCGAACAATTACGACACCGGCAAGGCGCAAGGCAAATTCACCTGCGAACTCGCCAAGGAGCGTGGCGGCAACAAGGTGGGAATGCTGTCGCTGCCGCAGGACAGGGAGAACGCGCAGAAATATCTGAAGGGTGCCAAGGAAGCGTTCGCGGCGAATGGCTGCGATCTCGTCCAGATGCTCGAAACGCGCGGTCTTACAATAAACGAGGCTGTCACGCAGGCAAACGATCTGCTGACCGCCAATCCCGACATCAAGGCCATTTACGGCATGTATGACGAAGCCGGTTCGGGTGCCGCCAAGGTGGTAGAGACCCGCGGCCTGACCGGCAAGGTCGGTATCACGGTCGCAGATGGATCGCCGACCACCATCGCGCTGCTGAAGAAAGGGGCGATCCAGGGCATCTTCTTCCAGGAAGCGGTGGGCCAGGGCATCGATGGAACGCAGCAGGTCTACAATGCGCTGACAGGCGCGCCGGTGACCCAGGACCTGGCTCTGGTGATGCCGCTCGTCACCGCGGACAAAGTCGACAGCCCCGAGGCGCAGAAGGTCATCGCCCGCGTTTTCCCACCAAGCAATTGAGCATCACGAGAGTGGACCTGCCGGTCGACCGGCGGGTCCACGCCCCATCAAGGAGCAAAATCGTGACCGAACTGCCGTTCATCGATCCGCACCATCATTTGTGGGATCTGGAAACCCACTACTATCCTTGGCTCACAGACGGTGTGAAACCGGCGGCCTTCGGCGACTATGAGG
>NZ_RZOS01001046.1:0-780 GCF_004022605.1 Mesorhizobium sp. M4B.F.Ca.ET.089.01.1.1 | reverse complement strand
ATATGCACAGGATGCCCTCGTGGAAGAATACATCGACGGGCGGGAAATATACGTCGCGCTACTCGGAAACAAAGAACCGGAGGTGTTGCCTCTAGTGGAGCAGGACTTCGGCGACCGCGAATCGCGAATTGTGAGTTGGGAAGACAAGCAGCACATGGCAGTCGCGGCGCCGCAGGCTATCTGCCCGGCGCGGATCGATAGTAAGCTTGCGACGGCCCTGCGGGATATTTCGGTTGCGGCCTTTCGTGCCTGCCAATGCCGGGACTACGCCCGCGTTGACCTCCGGATCGACCGTTCCGGCCGGCCGTTTGTCCTGGAGATCAACTCCATGCCGGCGCTCGGGACGAACAGCTTTTATCCCCTGGTCGCGAGGGCCGCCGGATATAGCTTCTCAAGCTTAATCAATCGCATGCTCGATGTTGCCTACACGCGGTATTTCGGAGTCGGTATTCCCCAAAGCTGACGCACGTCGATTTTCCACCTGGATACTGCCGCGTCTGCCATTGAGCAGCTACACTCGGGATCGTGCCAACTGGTACGGCCGGCATGAAGGACCAGTGGACTTGGGGACCAAACCGGCACGGGCGGTCCGACTGACCGCCCGCCCACTGCACGGGCACAGGCGCCGATGGCGAAGGCGACATATACAAGCCGGCGCAGGTCGCCACATGCTCAAATCGGACCCCACACTATGTTCGGCGTCGTCGCCTGCGCCACAACAGTGGCAGAGGCGATCCGCCGAGCAATACAACATAGTCATGTCTGGACGGCGCCGAACAT
>NZ_RZOS01001045.1:0-780 GCF_004022605.1 Mesorhizobium sp. M4B.F.Ca.ET.089.01.1.1 | reverse complement strand
GTTCCAAGCTGGCAGTCGACCCGCGAAGGCCTAGCAAAGCCCTGCATATTCGAGTCTCGCTGACGGTTCACTGACGCAGATCATAGACAAGGTCGATATCGGATTCCGGCTGCCGCTCCGTTCGCGCCCATGTCTCGGCAGTCGGGGCAATGGACGCGAGGGCATGCGCTCGGCCGCTCGCGAGGCGGTCTTGCGAGTGGCCTCGTTTAACGACGTCTCCTGGCCCGATGCTGTCAATGGAGCTTGCTTTACTGGCTGCGCATGCGCCGCGCAAACCGTGGTGTCCTCGTCGTCAGGGCAGTGGGGACGACTGCACGGCAACGCAAGCGGTGCCGTCTGGGAAAATATATTCATTAGTATATTGGCGACATAACCAATCTTACTTGCATTCTTCTATGATTAGGTTCATCGTCCGATCGAAAACGGGGGCATGACAAGGTGACTACATCTCTAGGGAACGCCGACGTGGCGTTTGGTAAATAGCTCATCTCAGCAAGTTGGCCACGAGCTTGCCGATGCCACCCGTACTAGCGGTTCGTCTCGCGGCTAGCGCATGCGACGGGCTTTACTTCTCTGGTACGGCAACAGAGGGCGCGACTGCTTGGGGTCAAGCTGGTCAGGAACTTGTCCTGTCGCGCATTGGCTCCGGCTGTTTAAAAAAGCCGCTGCAACAGTGAGGAAACCACAATGTTTCACCCGCTTCCAGAAGAGCTGCGCGATATCGCGGGTCAACCCTTTCCACTTTATCCCTGCTCGAATGAATCTTGGTCAATCAAGCCG
>NZ_RZOS01001044.1:0-782 GCF_004022605.1 Mesorhizobium sp. M4B.F.Ca.ET.089.01.1.1 | reverse complement strand
GCGTCGGCATCGAGGAGGCGGTGGAAAACCACAGCCGCAAGCTTTCGGAAAGCCGCGATCGCATGGCGGCCGCCATGCAGGCCGACCTGGCGACGTTCGCCGAAAGCCGCGCCGGCATCGACGCCGCCGTGACCGACCAGGTGCAGAAGCTGGCGGAAGGCCGCACCCTCATCGCGCGCGCGTTGGAAGACGACCTGCGCAAGGTCAACGAGTCGCGCGCCGCGATCGACGCGTCGCTGGGCAGCCACCTGGAGCAGCTCGAAGAAGGCCGCAACCGGCTTGCCCAGGCCCTGAATGACGACTCCGGAAAGCTCGTGCAAGCCCGTACGATCATTGACGAAATGGTTGCCGGCCACGTCGGGAAGCTCGCCGAGGGCCGCAACATCCTGTCGCGCGCCCTGGAAGCCGATCTCGGCAAGCTGGCCGACAGCCGCGCCAGCATCGACGGGCTGGTCGCCGGCCAGGTCGAGAAGATCGCCGAGGGCCGCTCGGTGCTCGCCAAGGCGCTGGAGACCGATATTATCGGCATCAGGAGCCTGATCGAGACCCATTCCGCCAAGCTTGCCGAAGACCGCGGCGAACTCAGCCGTTCGCTGGAGAGCGACCTGTCCGGCATCAGGAACCTGGTCGAAGGTCATTCCGTCAGGCTCGCCGACGACCGCAGCCTGCTGGCGCAGACGCTCGAGGCCGACCTCGCCAAGCTGGCGGAGGGCCGCGCCAGCATCGACGGTCTGGTCGCCGGCCAGGTCGAAAAGCTCGCCGAGGGCCGCGACATCCTCAAG
>NZ_RZOS01001043.1:0-783 GCF_004022605.1 Mesorhizobium sp. M4B.F.Ca.ET.089.01.1.1 | reverse complement strand
TCCATCACCAACGTGACGGTCGAACAGAAGACCGAGATCACCAACGTGATCCGCGAGACGAAGATCACGCCGGTTGACCGGGTTGATTTCGACATCTCCGTCGGCATCGAAGTGCCGCGGCACAAGGTGCGGCTGCATCGCCTGCCGCCGCGCATCGTCAAGATCGTTCCGGCCTACGAGACCTACGAGTATTTCGTGCTGGCCGACGGCAGGATCGTCATCGTCGATCCGGACACGCTGAAGATCGTCATTATCCTGACCTGACGTTCACGAGCGTCACCAGGCCCGCCGCGCCGTATGGCATGGCGGGCCTCTCTCGTTCGCGATGCAGGAAACCGGCACAAGAGGGCCGCGACCGGCAGCGCGTTAATCCGGCGGCAATCCTTTCATATTAGCGTCACTGAATATTCCGGGGATTGCTGAGGGGGTCAGCGGCCGATGGCGATGGCATCACGTGGCGCGGCGGGCGCATTGGAAGCAAGCGTGCCGGCAAGCCCCGGCACGGCGGGCCTCGCCGAAGCGATCGGCCGGATGGCGCAGCTGGTCGAGCATTCGCGCGAACGGATCCGGTTGCTGGAGGCAGTGATCGAGAATTTCCCTGGCGGCGTCTCGCTGTTCGACCAGGACCTCAACATGGTCATCTGCAACCAACGGCAGCGGACCTTGCTCGACTATCCGGACGACCTCTTCGCCAACGGCTATCCGTCGATGGAGATGCTGTTTCGCTTCAACGCCGAGCGCGGCGAATACGGGCCGGGCGAAGTCGAGTTGCATGTCGCGCGC
>NZ_RZOS01001042.1:0-783 GCF_004022605.1 Mesorhizobium sp. M4B.F.Ca.ET.089.01.1.1 | reverse complement strand
GCTCGGTGCTGGGCGAGCGCGTCACGTTCTCGGCGGCCGCCACCCGCGATCCGCAAGGGGCGTTTGCCGCCAATTCGCTGTCGCTGACCTCCGGCTCGCTCAGCGCCAGCGGCACCGCCAGCGCGCAAGGCTCGGACATCCAGGCCGACGTCAAGGGAACGCTGGGCGACGTCTCGACGCTGTCGCCGCTGGCCGGCACGCCACTCGCCGGCGGGATCAATTTCACCCTGACCGCGAGCGGTCCGCGCTTTGCCCCGGACTTTTCGGTCTCGGCCGACAGCGCCAGCCTGACGGCGGCCGGGCGCACGGTGAAGGATGTCAAGCTTTCGGCGAAGGGCAAGGCCGATATCGCCAGCCCCCAGGCCGACATCGCGCTTACCGGCGCCGTCGAGGAGCAGGCGCTGGACATAAGGGCGTCGCTGGTGACCAGCGAGGGCAAACGCTCGATCAAGGGGCTCAGCCTGGCGCTCGGCGACAACAAGGTCTCCGGCGACCTTGCGCTGGATGATCATTTGCTGCCGCAAGGAACGCTGACGCTGGCGGTGCCCGACATTGCAGCGCTGGCGGCGCTTGGCGGTCAAACGGTGACCGGCGACATCAATGGCACCATCGTCCTCGCCAAGGAAGGCGAGGCGCCGACCGTCACCATCAACGCCGCCAGCGGCTCGATCGCGCGCGGCGACGTGGCGGCGAAGACGATCACGGTCAACGCGCTGATCGCCAACTATCTCAAGAGCCCGGCGATCTCGGGTACGATCAAGGCCGACAGCGTGACATCGGGGA
>NZ_RZOS01001041.1:0-785 GCF_004022605.1 Mesorhizobium sp. M4B.F.Ca.ET.089.01.1.1 | reverse complement strand
TCGCCGGCGTCGTGATCACCTTCAACGACATCACCGAACGCAGGCAGCCGCCGAGGCGGTCAACGAGGCGAGGATCTATGCCGAGGCGATCGTCGGCACGGTGCGGCAGCCCTTGCTGGTCCTGAACGCCGAACTTCACGTCCAGTCGGCCAATGCGGCTTTCTATGAGCTGTTCAGGGTTGCGGCGAAGGACACCCTAGGCAGCCTGCTGTACGGTCTCGGCAATGGACAATGGGACATCCCCGCGCTGCGAACGCTTCTCGACGAGGTGCTGTCGAAAAATCAGGAGGTGACTGACTACGAGGTAGAGCATGAATTTCGCGATATCGGGCGGCGCTCCATGCTGCTCAATGCCCGCAAACTGTCCCAGGCAGCCGGACGCGAGGAGCTTATCCTGCTCGCCATCGAGGACATTACCGAGCGCAGGCAGTCGGAAAGACATCGCAAAACGCTCATGTCCGAACTCAACCACCGCGTCAAAAATACGCTGGCGGTGGTCCAGTCCATCGCTTCCCAGACCCTCGGCCACGCCTCGACGCTGGACGAAGCGCGGGAAGCGTTCGGCGCGCGGCTCATCAATCTCGCAAACGCGCAGAACATCTTGACGCGCGAAAACTGGCAGAGCGCGGATCTCGGCGACATCGTCTCCGATACGGTCAAGCCGCATGCGGGCGGAGAAAACCGCTTCCGGATCGAAGGTCCCCCCGTCCGGCTGGCGCCAGGCGCGGCGCTTGCAGTCTCCATGGCACTGCACGAACTCACCACCAACGCCGCCAAGTACGGCG
>NZ_RZOS01001040.1:0-785 GCF_004022605.1 Mesorhizobium sp. M4B.F.Ca.ET.089.01.1.1 | reverse complement strand
GGCCGGCCAGAATGCCGATCGGTATGGAACCGGTTTCCTGCGCGGCGACGGCAAGCACCATGGTGCTCAGGCCGACGATCGATCCGACCGATATGTCGAGCCCGCCGGAGACGATGACGACGGTCTGCGCCATGGCGAGGATGCCGAGGAGGGTGACCGCGAGGCCGATGTTGATCAGGTTGCGCGGGGTGAAGAAGACGTCCGGCCTCAGCGCGCCAAAAATCGCCAACAGCACCACCAGCGCGATCAGCAGGCTGATGTTCTGCGCGCCGATGCGGCCAAGCAGGGTTGCCGGCACGCGCTCGCGGCCGGCCGTCGTGGTATCGGTCACGATACCCTCCTTTCGATTGTCTCTTTCCCCGAGCGCATGGCCAACGCCAGCACCGCTTCCTCGCTCGCCTCCTGCCAAGGCAGCTCGCCGCTGATGCGTCCGCCCTGCATGACCAGCACGCGGTCGGCGAGGCCGAGCAGCTCCGGCATTTCGGAGGAGATGAGCAGGATGGCGAGGCCCCGGTCGGCCAGGCTTTCGATCAGCCTGTATATCTCCGCCTTGGCGCCGACATCGATGCCGCGCGTCGGCTCGTCGAGGATGAGCACCGCCGGCCCGCGTGCCTGCCAGCGGGCGAACACGACCTTCTGCTGGTTGCCGCCGGAAAGTTTTCCCACTGCCTGTTCGATCGACGGCGTCTTTACCTTGAGCTCGGCGACGTGATGGGCGACCAGCGCGCGCTCACGACGGCGGCTGAAGAAGCCGTAGCGCGACACCTTGTCGGGCACCACGAGGC
>NZ_RZOS01000103.1:0-14989 GCF_004022605.1 Mesorhizobium sp. M4B.F.Ca.ET.089.01.1.1 | reverse complement strand
ACGCTAAGCGAACGGGCGCGCCAGCTCGGATGCGAGGCGTCGGAAACCGCGGCGATCAGGCTTGGATAGACCATCGCCGTTCCAAGGCCGAGAAGAAGGCTGCCGACGAGCCACCACTCGAACCGGCTGGTGGCCGCGGTGAGAAACAGGCCGCCGGCCTGAACCCACATTCCGGCGACGATCAAGCCTTTGCGACCCCAGCGATCGCTCAAGGGGCCGGTGACGACCTGCAGGATTCCCCAGGTCGCGGGATAGATCGCCTTCAGGATGCCGATGCGCTCGACGCCAAGCCCGAAGGAGGCGAAGAACAATGGGAAAATACCCCAGCTCATGCCGTCGTTGAGGTTGTTGACGAGACCCGCTTGCGATGCCGCGAACAGATTGCGATCCCTGAACGAGGTTAGCGCAAATACCTCCCGGAAACTGATCGGCGCGGACTGCTGCTTGTGGGCGGACGCCTCCAGCCTGAGGTGGTCGCGCGTGTCACGGACGAGCAAGATCGACAGCACGGCGCCGATCACGGCGTAGCCCATGCCGAGATAGATCGGCGCGGGACGCAGACCATACCGCGAGGCGAGATAGCCAGTGAGGAACGCCGTCACGCCGACGGCCAGGTAACCGGCAAATTCGTTGAGGCCGACGGCGAGGCCGCGCGATTTCGGACCAACGAGGTCGACCTTCATGATGACCGTCATCGACCAGGCGAGCCCCTGGTTGATGCCGAGCAGGGCATTGGCCGCAATCACCCATCCCCAGCTCGGCGCCCAGATGATCATGAACGGGACCGGCAGGCCGACAAGCCAGCCGAGGACGAGAACGCGCTTGCGGCCCCAGGCATCCGCGAGTTGGCCCGAGACCAGATTGGCAAGCGCCTTGACCACGCCGAAGCTGACGATGAAGGAGACGACAAGTGTCGTCGAGGTGATGCCGAACTCTTCCGACCCGATGAGCGGCACGACCGTTCGTTCGACCCCGACCATGCCGCCGACAAAGGCATTCACCAGCATAAGCAGCGCAAACTGCCGCCAGTTTTCCTTGAGCCCGAGCCTGACAGTCGAGCCTGCCGAAACTGATGCCCCCTCGTTCATTGCTCAGGCCGAGGCGGCGGCGAGACCCGCGTTGGCGGCACGGTTGCGCGCCGCCTCCGGCGGCGGGGGCGGTATGTTCGCGATCATCGTGGCGACGAAAGCGCCCTCGTCATCAATGCGGAACGCCTTGTTGAAGCGCTTCTCGAAGCCAATCGTCGATGTCGGCTTGCCGCTGAGCGAGCGCCCGCAGACCGAGCCGGAGTAGGCGCCGGGCAGCACTTCGACGTGATCCGGCAGTTGCTTGAGGCGGCGCACGCTCGAAAACAGCGTCCGCGCGCCGTCCTCGGCACTGGTTGCAAGTTCGGTTCGTCCGAGATCGCCAACCATGAGAGTGTGGCCCGTCAGCACGAACCATGGCTCGGCCGCGCGTGTCCTGTCCGTGACCAGGAGCGAGATGTGCTCCGGCGTGTGCCCGGGCGTGTGCATGACGGTCATGGTCACGTTGCCGAGCTCGACTACCTCGCCGTCCTTGGCGCGTCGAAATGGGAAACCGGCTTCCGCGCCCTCGAACAGCATGTATTCCGCGCCGGAGGCTGCGGCGAGCGTCCGCCCGGCGGAAATGTGGTCGGCGTGGATGTGCGTATCGACCACATAGAGAATGCGCATGCCGGTCGCCTCGGCAACTCGAAGATAGGGCGCGATATCGCCTACCGGATCGACGACGGCGGCTGCCGACTTGCCTCCGCATCCGAACAGGTAGGATGCAGCGACGGGATCGGAATGGAGGAACTGACGGAGGATCATGACTCTTGCACTCCCTGCCTCGCCCGAGATAACATTCAATTATTCTGCTGAATGTTCCATCGAGAATAATGCATGTCAAGCATCGGACCAAAACAGGCGGTTTTCGCCAGCCTTGCCGAACTGGCTCAAGCTCTCGGGCATGCGCACCGGCTGGAGTTGCTGGAGCACCTCGCCCAGGGTGAACGGAATGTCGACGGGCTTGCGGCACGGGCGGGCCTCAGCTTTGCCAACGCCTCGCGCCACCTTCAGATCCTCCGGCGCGCGCACCTTGTCGAGGCGCGGCGGCACGGCAAGCATGTGCTTTACCGTCTTGCCGGAGATACCCAGGTGGTTGAGTTGATGAAGGCCTTGGGGCGCGTGGGCGAGCGGAACGTCGCCGAGATCAATCGCGTCATGGCCGACTACTTCCACGCACGCGACGCGCTGGAGGCTGTGTCGCGCGAAGACCTTGTCTCAAGACTGCATGACGGTCTTGTCACGGTTCTCGACGTCCGGTCGGAGGACGAATTTGCGCTTGGACATCTTCCGGGGGCGCTCAACATTCCGCTCGCTGACCTTGAACGCCGGCTGGCGGAGCTTCCCGCCAACCGGGAGGTCATCGCCTATTGCCGCGGTCCTTATTGCGTTCTGTCCTTCGAGGCTGTCGCGTCATTGCGGGCGCGAGGGTATGTCGTTCATCGGCTCGAGGACGGCTACCCCGAATGGAAGGCTGCGGGCCTTCCGGTTGAGGCGGCGGCCTAAAGTGGCCTCGCACCCTTGGGCCTTGCGGGACGGCTACGCCGGGATGGGCGCGGAATATTTGGCCTTCAGCCATGTGTTCGACGGTCCGCTGCTGTAGCGGCTGTCGGCGCGCTTCGAGATGATGCCTTCGAGCCCCATCTTCTCGGTGGCGCGGATGATGCCCACCGCACTGCCCTCGAAATGCTCGCTGTATTGGATCCTGCCGAGGCCGGGCTCGACCAGTTGCCACAGCGCCTGCTTGCGCTGCAGCAGCGGCAACGAGGCCAGATCGCGACCGTCAAGATGGAGGATGTCGAACGCGACGAAGACCAGCCGGCTCGGCTCGTGCCAGATCGCGGTTTCCAGCGCGGGGCGATCGGGAGAGCCCTGCTCGCCCGGCACAATGACCTCGCCGTCGAGAATGGCGGACCGGCACGGCAGCTCTACTTCCAGCGCGATGGGCCAGTATTTCGTGGTCCAGTCACGGCCGTTCTTGCTGTAGAGGCGCACCCCGCCCTTATCGATGATGATCTGCGTCCGGTAGCCGTCAAGATGGACTTCGTGAACCCATCCCTCATCTTCGGGCGGCTGCTCGACCCGAGTCGGGATCTGCGGCGGGATGAACTCCAGCCGGCCGCTGTTGACCTTGGCTCGCTTACTCAATGACGCCACCTTTGACCACGCGGCGGCGGCTTGTCGGCACAGGCGGCCCGACATCCCCCCAACCTGGATGCCTGCCGCCTGTGCCGAGCCCCCGCCGAGTCATTGCAATCATCTACGCACGGGGCCGATTTGTCGTTAGCCCCGCATCCAAATACTTATCCTGGGGTACATATCTCGCTCAGTGCGGCGCTCTGGCACCATCCCTGACGCCAAATGTTATCTGGGATTGTCGCGAGCCACTTGGGCCTTGGCCAGTTCACGGCGACCCGGTCAGTCCATCAAAAGCACCAGGGCCGGATGCAGCTTCTTCAGATTCGGCAATGATTTCGATTGCCAGGGTATGTCGGGCGTTCCACGCACGACCAACCGGACATCAGGATGCTTGCGCACCTCGATGGTAAATTTCGCCAGCAGGTTGATGCCGGAAGAGTTGAGAAAGTGAAGGTCCTTCAAATTGAGCGTAATAGAAGCGGGATTTGACGCAAGCACACTGGTCGCCAAAGCCGTGATGGGCGCACCGGCTTGTGAACTGGCGAGCCGCATTGAACCGTCGAAAAATATATCGCTTCCCTCAATCCACACACGGTAATCGTCTGTCTTGATTTCCATAGCCTGGTTTCGTTTCTTCTAGTTTTGAGTTTGCGAGATCGGAATGGAGGCGTATGTCTCCAGGCAAACCCGATCGCTTTCGTCCGCTGAGCTGAATATCCAGGCCAGGCGTGCGCCATAGTCGCTCATCAACGTCAGCAGTCCGAGCCCGGAGCCCGACATGTCGGGGTTCGCGGCATTCGCTTCTATTCGCTGTATCAGCAGGTCCTTGGGGTCGCCAACCGTGATGTCGGCCAGGAGAGTTTGGAACTCGGACGCGTCTTGACCATCGATGTCGTTCGACACCTTGAGCTTGAAGCACTCCGAATCCATCGACGCCTCGATCACGATCTCACCCGGGGCGCGAAACTTGACGGCATTTTCGATGAGCTCGTTGACCAGATATCCGATGCTATGCCGCACTTCCAAGTAGTCATTGCGAGACGCCTGAAAGCGCAATGCGAAAAGATCGGCGATGAAGTCCGAGGTCGTAGCGCAGTGACGCCAACTCAGGTCGAGAGGGCCGTCGAACAGCCGCACGCGACTGACGTTCTCCCTCATCCCGATTGCAATGTCAGGGGTGCCGAACAGCGCGGTCATTGCCTAGGTGTGCCTTATGATCACAAGGGTGATGTCGTCGTGGATCTTCTGGATTCCGATATGGGCCATCAGATCGTCGACGATCCCGGTTTTGATTTCCTCGGCGCTTCGGCCGTGACGTCTTTGCACGCTCTGGGAGAGACGCTCGAACCCGAACAGTCTCTTGTTCTGGTCTTCCGCCTCGGTCACACCGTCAGTGTGCAGGACGATGACGTCGCCGCTGCCGAACCGGATGTCACGCGTGTCAATGAACTGCGAGATGTCGCTCTCCAGACCGACCGGCAGACCCAGATCAAGCGTATCGATGCGTTCGACTTCCCCATCCGCGCGCACGACGAGAACGTCCTCATGCTGGCCGGATAGCGTGACCCGCTCATCCTCAAAGTCAAGGAAAGCCAGCGAGAGATGCTTGTCGGTGTTGGTCCGCTCGATGTTCTTGTAGATCGCGCTGTTCAGCCTATTCAGAAACTGGTGCGGATTCGCCTCGTTGGCCTCCTGCAGCGCACGCGCAACGGATTGGACCATCAGCATCAGCACGCCGCTCTCGAGGCCGTGACCGGTCACGTCGCCGATGCCGACCTTGACCCGCGATCCGTTCTGCAGAACGTCGTAATAGTCGCCGCCGACCTCGTCGGCCGGCCGCATGTAGGCTGCGATCTCCAGCCCGGGAATCGCTTCGAGTTCGAATGGTTTCGGCAAGACCATCATCTGGATCTGCCGGGCAACCGCGAGTTCGGCGCCGAGGCGGACGTTCTCGTCCCGCAGCTTTTCGTTGAGCGCGGAAATCTCCAGGTTTGCGTCCCCGAGTTCCCTGGTTCGGTCGTCGACGAGTTGCTCGAGGTTTTCCGTATGGAAGCTGATCTCCTCGGCCATGCGGTTGAAGGCGATGCCTGCCGCTCCTACCTCGTCGCGCGTTGGAATGTTCACGCGGACTGAATAGTCCTTGGACTGGAGCCGCTGGGCGGCACTGGCAAGCGACCTGAGGCCAGCGGTAATGCGCTTCGAAATTCCGAGCACCGCCGCAAAGACAATCAGGAGCGAAACGACGATCGCGCCGATCTGGAAGAGCAGGATACGATTGGTTGCGCGGGAGATGCTCTGCTGCGCGGCGAACAGCGATGCATAGATCTCCCGTTCGGGCACAACGATACCGACCGACATCGTCTCGGGCTTGATCGGTCCCGAACTCCACAGATTGGTCGGCTTCAATCTCTTCAGGACGACAATGTAGGGTACGCGTTCGCCCTTGTTGTCGAGCATGATATGCTGAATGACACCGTCATTGTTCTGGTCGAGAGGCAGCGACGCGATGGCGGGCTGCGTGCTTCCGCGCAGGGACCTCTCCAGGCCGGTGACGCCCTGCGCGCCCGCATCGCTCGATGACGTCAGGCCGATGATCGCCTGGCCGGACGCATTGATCGCCACCACGTTGCCGCTCGACATCGTGAGGAAACCAAACCCGGTTTCGGCGATCTTCACACGTTCGACGACTTCCGCAAGCTGATCGAGCGTGATGTCTGCCCCCGCCGTGCCGGCGATACCGGTGCGATCGCGCGTCCACAGCGGGTGGAAAAAGCTGACGATCAGCTTTCCCGTGATTGCATCGGTGTAGGGCGCTGTCTGGGTGATGTCGTCAGGGACCGGACGCGAGGCCGGATCCTTGGCCCATTGCTGCCACGACCCATAGATCCCAGGAAAGAAGAACTCCCAGAACTCGGCCTTGTTATGGCCCGGATAGAGCCGGTCGAAGGTCTGTGCCTGGTCCGTATACGGCACCGTCCTGAAGATCGGCCGCTCTTTTGGACCAATATAGTACATCTGCAGTTTGGACGACCCGCTGGCCATGAGCGTCGGCGCGACGAGATCCAGCACGGTACTGTCTTCTATTTCCTGCTGGACGCTCGGCAACGGATTGTGGTCGGCCCCCAGCAGGTAGCCCCAGACGCTTATCACGGACGGCGCGCCCGGCAGGTTCTGCGCCCAATCGCCTTGCGCGTCGTAGACGACCTTCACGGAGCCCGGCGCTTCATGCGAAAGCGTCGCTCCGACCTGTTGCTGCCGCGTAGGATCATCGATCTGGCCCTGCAGCACGCCGGCCAGCGCCTTGACGTCGCCATGGACCCGATCGAGCAGCAGGTCGACACTCAACGCCGTCGACTCGGCATAGGAGCGAATGTACTCCTGGTTTGCGGTCGTCAGGCCCTCACCGACTTCCGATGTGGCATCGCTCGACAGCTTCTGAACGTTCCAAAGCGCCAGACCGCCGCTCAGCAGGAGGTCGAACAGCACGGCGCCGCCAACGACCAACACGAACTTCGCTCGAAAGGAGCGCAGGCCGAAACGCGGTGCAGGTTCGTTGTCGGCTTTCATTGCGGTCGCCGCCCCGATGCGACCCAGATCGGCCAACCCGCATAACCCTTGGGATGTAGCGCCGCGAAAATGTGGTCCTGGAAACCCTGCCGGAACCGTGCGACGAACTCGGGTCCGTCGCCGCGTCTCACCGCCATCTCGCCCGCATAGACATCCGCCCAGGCTACGATGACATCGGCGAAGTCCTGCGGATCGCCGTCCAGGTTGGTGACCATGAAGGTCTCGACACGGATGTCTTCGAATCCGGTTTCGATCAGGTATCGCCTACTCTTGGGTCCAAGCTCGACGTCCATCTCGAAATGCCCGAACAGCTTCGCCACCTCGTTGTAGGTCCAACGAATGCTTTCTGCGCGCGGCTCGCCGAGGCAATGCGAATTCTTCTCGTTGGTGATGTAGACCCGCCCGCCTGGCTTACATATGCGGTAGAGTTCCTTAAGGATGAGTTCCGGTCGATTGAAGATTTGAAGGGAATGCCGGCAGGTGACCAAGTCGAATTGCGCTTCATCGAGCAGCATTTCCGACGCATCGCCATAGGTATATTCGATGCCCCGGATATCGAACTCCCGCATCACCTGTCGAGCATAGTTCAGGCTCGACATGGAGTGGTCGAGGGCGACGATCCGCGATGGCTGGAACTCCTTCTGCACGAGCACGGCGAAATCACCGATCCCGCAACAGATGTCGGCCATGACGATCCCGGGCCTCATGCCGTGCCGCGGCAAGATTGCGCGCTCGTGGCGCCAGGTCATCTTTGTCTGCGTGCGCAGGATTGGAACGAACCCGCCTTCCTCGAGGAAGCCCTGCCCCGGATAGAATTCGCTGTCATACTCCTCGACCGTGATGTTCGGTTCGATTCCGCTCAGGCGACTGAATTTTCGCGAGGTCCAGCCGACGACGCTCGACGTGATGACGACAAATTTGAGATCGGGTCGAGCGCGACAAGCGTCGATGATGATCCTCGAAAAGGCGTGAAACGCGGCGTTGTTCATCTGCGTCAGGCGTCTGACATTGACGTAGAGAACGCCGCGCACACGGCCGATCGCGTCACGCAGCAATGCCAGGCTGGGCGCAAGCTCGTCGATCGCCTGAGGCCGGACCACCCCGGATATGGAGAATTCCTGACTGTTCGCGTCGTATTGCGCCTTGAAGCGTGGGAGAAGGCTGTAAGGGCTCAATGTTCAAAGCCCTCGAGCGGAAGATCCACGACCAGCTTGATCGCATCGCCGTCGGCTTCCTCGACCCTCAGTGTCGCGTTGTAGTCGACAGCCAGTTCCAGGAGTACGATCTCCCGGCTGGGCGCGATATCCCCAGACACGGAACTGACGTATCGCTCCCTGGCTTCCAATCCCGCGACCTGGCTTACGGCTTCCTTGTAGAATTGGCGCTCCTCCGCCACGCAAGGAAATGTCAGCTCGATCCTGTCCGTCGCTCCATGGCGGGACACCCTGCATGCCAGTTCGCCGTCGCCATGGCGCGTGCGAAAGGCAACCTCCAGCAATTCGTTGAAGGCGGAGGAAAAGAGATTTGAATGCCGGACCGAGTCTGACCTCGTCTGGCTGATCATCCGAGCCACGTATGTCGAGACATAGTCGCAGTGCCTCCAGGCGGAGACAAAATTTCTGATTTCCATGTCGATCTGGATCATCGGCTCAAAAGTCGGCTCGCCAGCCAGGTCATGATGAACAGCTCCCATCGGCATCCTCCCTATTCCATCCGTATTGAGCCATGGCGGCGCGATGACCTCCGAGACGGAAATTCCGCCGCCTCGTCATGAGCCAGTCCCGCATGACAAGGGTTGCGCGGTATCTGTCTCGATCGCTTTTACAACTCTCCACTTTACAAAGGGTGCAAGGGGCTAGAGCGCCCGATCCGATTCCTCCATCGCCCGCACCGCCTTGGGCGAGGATCGCCCGATAAAATCGCTGGTCGCCTCGGCTCCGAGCGGCCGTCCCAGGAAATTACCCTGCAGGCAATCGCAATTCTCCTTAGTCAGCCACCGTGCCTGTGCCGACGTCTCAACCCCTTCGGCGGTGACGCTTATTCCCAGGCCGTGCGCCAGATTGATGATCGATCGCACGATCGTCTGGCTTTTGAGATCCGTTTCCAGGTCCGCGATGAAGTATTGGTCTATCTTCAAAGTGTCGAAGGGAAAGTTCTTAAGGTAGCTCAAGGACGAATAGTACGTTCCAAAATCGTCGAGCGAAATTCTTATCCCCAAGACGTTCAAAGTATTTAACGTGTCGATATTGTCGATCGTCCTCTCGAGAAGAACCGTTTCGGTTATTTCCAGCTCTAGTCTGTCGGCGCGAATTCCAACTTCGTCGATGATCTGGGCGACCGTGTCCGTCAGCGAACCGCTAAGGAACTGAGCCGGCGACAGGTTGACCGCGACTGTCAGCGCCGAGGGCCACGTCAATGCCTGGCGACAGGCTTGCTCGAGCACCCATCTCCCGATCTCATCCATCAAACCATCGGCTTCGGCGATCGGGATGAACACGCCGGGCGGAATGATCCCGATCTCGGGGTGCCGCCACCGCAACAGCGCTTCGAAACCGACCACCGACGAACGGGCCCGAATGAGCGGCTGATACTCCAGATAAAGCTCGTTCCGCTCCAGCGCGGTTCGAAGGCTGCGCCTCAGGTTTTCACGTTGCTCGAGCAGGAGCAGCATCGAACGGTTGAACGTTCGAGCGCAGCCGCGTCCATCCGTCTTGGCCGCGTAAAGAGCAATGTCGGCGGCTTTCATCAATTGCTCGCCATCGGCCCCGTGCTCCGGCCCGAAAGCAATTCCGATACTCGAGCCGACGAAGACAGAAATGCCGTTGATGACGAACGGGTCCTTGAACGCATTGACCAGCAATCCGGCGAGGCGCTCGGCTTCGGCCGGCTGCTCCTTGCCCAATTGGATGACAGCGAACTCATCGCCGGCATAGCGGTAGGCGGATTCGCCGTCCTGCAGCGCGTCGCGGATCCGACCTGCCGCGAGTTGAAGAAGCGTGTCGCCGGCTCCATGGCCGAGCGTGTCGTTGACCGCTTTGAAATCGTCCAGGTCGATCTGCAGCAGGGCGGCTTTCGGCTTTGGTCCGCCAACGGTCGTCAGCGCCTGCTGCAGGCGCTCGCCGAATCGCCGCCGATTTTGCAGTCCGGTCAGCACGTCGTGCGTCGCCTGGTGGAGCAGAATCACATGCTCCTGCTCGTCCGCTGCGCTGCGCCCACCGCGCTCTCGTGATTCGACGATTCCCACACCATTTGCGGTGCCGAAGACGAAAACGGATCGGGGTGCTTCGCCCGACGATCGCGGCAGGTCGATGCTTGCCGCAGAGCCGCCCTGGAACACCCGAAGAAATTCGTCGCGACACCTGGAATCGAGGAAGCCCGGGTAGATCTCCCAAATGGCGGCGCCCAGCGCCACCGCGCCGCCATACAGGCCTTTGAGGCTGGTGGCGTAGTGCGTCAGGCGGAAGTCGCGATCATAGAACGACAGCAGCTCGGTCGTGTTCGCCAAAAGGTCAGCGAGAAGCGGTTCGCCGGCACGTGGAACATCGCTCGAGGAAGGGCCCTCGCTCTGCGTGCCGACGCCTGATGCCTCTGGGCGCAAGAGCCACCTCCATAGGCGGTGCGAGTTCGCGTCCCCCAGTTTAGAAATAGCATAACTATCAAGCTTGGCAAACTTTCAGCGCGCCGTATCAACAAGCGTCGCGTGCGGCGCAATTGCGATGAATGCTCGGTTGTGAAGGGTAGCAAGTTATCGATAACGATGAACAGTCACAGTTCGTTAATAAATCGAAATTGGCGGGAATTCAGCTATATGACTGATGCCGTGGTGGAAGCGATTCGAAATATTGTATCCCATGAGGCGGAGCAGCTCCCTGCCCAGGCAAGCCGGTTTTGAGCCCGGAGTCAGCTTCCAAGCGCCTTCAGCCAGCCTTCAAAGGACGAGACCCTGTCGTGCTCGGCAAGCGGGACAGAGTGGGCGGGGCGCGGCGGCACCGCGGAACTTCGGACTTCGCGGGGGCTGTAACCGAATTCCTTGCTGAATGCCCGGCTGAAATTGGCCGCTGAACTGAACCCTACGGCTTCCGCAATATCGACAATGCGCCGGCTGTCCGCCGGATCGCCAAGCGCAACATGGGCTGCCAGGAGCCGGCGACTTTGTATGTAGTGGAGGACACCACCGCTCGGTTCGAACAGCTGATAGAGACGGGAGCGCGAGACGCCGAGCGCACGGCACATTGAATCCGGTGTCAGATGGGCCGCATCCAGATTGTTTTGGACGTATCGGCGGGCGCGCTCCATCAACGCCACGCTGACCAATTGTTCGGCAGCCGCGGCATGTTCCGCCGGGGGCGACAGGCAAGCAATGATCATGCTGCGCGTCGCGTGCACGATGCGGGGGAGATCGTCAGCCGTGAGACTGTGCAACCTTGCTTCGATGCTGTTGAGGTAATCGAGCAAGAGGTCGGCAAAGTTGCCAGACAGGACTGAATTGTTCTTCGCATCCAGGGTTGCCCTCGCGTCGGCGAACAAGTCACGCGGCAGATAGACGAAGAGACTTTCGGATTCCGTTGTCCTGCCGCGAAACGGGTAGCCAAGCGATCTGATCTCCAACTTGCCCGGCTGGTTTTCCGCAACGCGGCGATCGACCTCGGTCCACGACCGGCCAGTGCGCGGCAAGGCGATATACCAGTGATCGATCGAACTGGACCGGAGCTTCGCGGCGGAGCGCATGTAGCTATACGCCGGCGTGCGCTGTTGAACGATCAGCATGCGGCCGAAGTTCCAGGCCGTATGGTCGGCAGGAAAGCCATCGTCGGCCGATTTGTCGTCCGGCAGCTTGACCTCGACAAGCGGTGCCATATGCGCCTGCCAGGCGGCGAACTGCTGCTCCGGCGCCAGTTCGCGCGTTGAAAATGGCAAAGGGTCGAGCGCCGGCGCAAGTGACGGTGCAACCTCGTTATGAGGTTGCGCTTCGCGCGGCCACCGACGTCGATCACGCTCCGGCGCTTGCCTCGCGCGCGCCTCGCCGTGCTTCTTAGCATCCATCGCAGGGTACCTATCCGAATCCGGTATACCCATGCGCCCACGTCAATCATGTGGTGTACCACAGGCACTTGGCAAGACTGGCGGAACTGAAGTCCACAGAAGCGGCCATCATCACGCTGGATGTCAGCAAGAAATGCATTCCGAGATAAGTTTATGGATGTGACGATAACGACACTCCTCACCCCGGTGCGTATAAAATCTGGCATCGTGAAAGCGTAGTTGAGGAGACCACGAGATGAACGCAAAGCTCAAAGCGGAGGCTCGCCGCAAAATCATTCTTGATGGGTACTTTAACAATGAACCCTTGAAAGATATTGCTGCCAGGATCGGATGCTCACTGGCGAGTTTGAAGGTCAGCGCCAGCAAACTCGGCTGCACCAGGACTCCAAAGGAGGCCGCCGCATTTCGGCGCGGCTTTCGTGTCCCCGATGAAAAACGGCGAGACTACTATCAGTTGATGATCGCCGGGCAGTACAAGGCTCGCGAATGCGCGCAGATCTTGGGCCTGTTGACGATGCAGCTGCCGGGTCCTGAGTAGTCGTGTGGCAATACTGTCGACGATATTGTTACTCGGGCGTTCCATCGCCTCGGCGGTTCCCCGGTAAAAAGCCCGCCGCAACCACGCGCGGCGGGCCCTGAAAGGTTCGCAAAATGCCACGCCGGCGTTTCAATGGCACCTGCTTCAGCCCCCACGATCTGGCAATCTGCGAGCGCGTGTTCGATCAGGTCTGCGCGGATGAACATCTCGACCCCTTGGGGCCGGACGCCGAAATTCTGGCCGAGATGGTTGTGGCCATTTTTCGAAATGCTCACACCAGCGAGCGCGACCTGCTGGAGGCGGTCAGGTCTCGACGGAACAAAGTCGCGGGAACCGCGCATTAGGGAGGCAGTAGGCGGTAGGCAGTAGGCAGTAGGGAGTACGGCGAGAGCGTTCAGGACTATCTTCCCACTGCCCTGTTCCCTATTCCCTATTCCCTATTCCCTATTCCCTATCCCTCACTGCCTCACCAGCGCCGCGCGGAATTCCTTCGTACTGTTGCGATTGGGATAGGCCTCGTCAGGCACGGCAACGCCGAGATGGGCGCAGAGCGGCTCCCAGCCGTCGCCGAGGCGGTGGACCAGCAGGCGCTCGCGCGGCACCGTCGCCATGACGGCGGCGACATTGGCCTCATAGACGGCGATCGCATGCGCGCGGTCATGCGGCCTGCCGCCGAACACTCGGGCAGCGACCAAAGTGCGGCCGAGCGCATCCTGGTCCTGGGTCTGGCCGATGCCGACGAGGATGGTCTTCTCGAAACTCTCCCACCAGCTTTCCGGCGAACGCCAGGTGAGGATGACGCGGGCGTCAGGATAGATGTTGATCAGCTCGGGCCAATAATGCGCCGATGGCCAGTCCACGCAGGAATTGTAGCCCGAGAACAGCGCGCTCCAGTCGGGCGCCGCTCCTTTTGCCAGCGCGCGCCACAGCCGCTTCTGCTCGCCGTCGGCCATCACTTCGGACATGTGATGGCAGGGGCCGAAGCCGAGGATTGTCAGCGCCTTGCGCATCGAATCCGTACCCGTCCGGCCAAAGCCCGTGCCGATGACCTTGATCGACATGCCACCCTCCCCCATCGCCACTCAGGTGCCGGCGACCATCATGCGCAGCCGGTTGCCCTCGGGATCGGCGCAGTCCAGCGCGCCGCCCGCCTCGCCGAAGGGCACGCCGGCCTGGCCGAGCCGCTCCGCCACGGCGGCAAGCTCATCGGCTGCGTCGAGCACGACCGTGAAACGCTGCAGCCCCGCCGCGTCCGCTGGCGGTTCCCTCAATTCATCGCGGGCCCAGATGTTGAACGCAACCATGTGCGGGCGCCGGTCGGTGCCGCAGTCGAACAGGCCGAAGGCCCTCGACTGGATGTGCGGCCGGAAGCCGAGCACGCCCACATAGAACGCCATCAGTGTTTCGGGAGAACGGGCGCGCATATGGATATGGCCGATGAAGGCATTCGCCGGCAGTCTTGCCTCAACATGACCGGAATTGCCGAGATCGCGCAGCAGGGCGGCGACATTCAGCGGCTCGAGGCCGGAATGGGCGCTGCCGTCCGTGGCGATCAGGGTGACGCGGCCATCCGGCGCCTCCTGCCTGTCGGCGAGGCGCTCCGGTGTGTCGAAGCAGATCTCGATGCCGTTGCCGGAAGGGTCGGAGACGTAAAGCGATTCCGAAATCAGATGATCCTGGGCGCTGTATCTGAGGCCGGAGGCCTTGAGCCTGGCGGCGGCATGCGCGAGGTCGCGGCGCGTCGTGACGTGGATGGCGACATGGAAGAGACCGCGCGCCTTTTGCGGCAGCGCGACCTCGGCGCCTTCATGCAGCACAATAAGCGCCTTGCCGTCGACCCCAAGCCCGGCCACCGCGTCATCCTCCCCAAGCAGCGACAGCCCGACCGCATCGCGCCAGACGGGCAAGGCCGCCGTAATGTCGATCACCCTGAGATGAACCGGCCCGAGATGGGTGGCGCCTGCCAGCAGTCCGTCGCTCATGCCGGAATATTAGCGGCGAATGATATGGCTGTCAGCAAAGCTGGCACGGGGACGCGGTGAGCTGCGGAAAGTTCGGTGGTCCATTCGATCCCCTGTGGCCTTCCGGCGGAAAACGAACAAGAATGGCATGCCGCCACGCCGCACGATGGCGGCCATAAATGCAGGAGGAGATGCGAATGGACGAGCCCGATCGCTGGCGCAACATGGCGAGCGCGCCGAGGGATGGCAGCCGGATCCTGGTCACGGTGCGGCCGACCGAACAGGGACCGGCCGAGGTCGACATGGCCTATTGGTCGCGCGCCGACCAGCATGGCGAAGAAGGCTGGCGCTCCTCCGACTCCCAGCCGGGCCGCGTGGTCGAATATGCCGAACCGGAATTGAAATGCTGGATGCCGCTGCCCACGGCAGGCCGGGGCTCGATGCCGAGCCCCTGGGAGGGGGAGGACGTGTCGCTGCTGGACGGCTCGGGGATTTAGCGCCAGTCTCCCCCCTTGAGGGGGAGATGTCGCCGAAGGCGACAGAGGGGGGTCGCCGCGCGTGGAGCGCCAGCCTGATCCGCCGCAGGAGGTAGAGCCCAGTCGAACCGACCCCCTCCGCCCTGCCGGCCATCTCCCCCGCAGGGGAGGAGATTGGCAGCTTCAACGCCCTACCCC
>NZ_RZOS01001039.1:0-787 GCF_004022605.1 Mesorhizobium sp. M4B.F.Ca.ET.089.01.1.1 | reverse complement strand
CCAGATACTCGGCAATTCCCAGTTTCTCCGCGGTCGCCTGCACCTTCTTTTTGCGCTCGCCCTCGGCAATCTTGCGCACCTTCAGCGGGAACTCGATGTTTTGGAATACCGACAGGTGCGGATAAAGTCCGTAGTCCTGGAACGCCATCGCGATGTCGCGATGGCGAGGTTCCTCGTAGGTGACGTCGCGGCCATTGATCTTTATCTGGCCGCCGCTGGGGAGTTCCAGTCCGGCGATCATCCGCAAGGTCGTGGTCTTGCCGCAGCCGGAGGGGCCAAGCATGACGAAGAACTCGCCGTCCTTGATGTCGACCGAGACGCCGTTGACGGCGGTAAAGGCGCCAAAGCGCTTGTATACGGATTTGACTTCGATACCCATTATCTCTTCCTCATCCCTTCACGGCGCCGAGGGTCAAACCCCTGACCAGGTATTTTTGCATCAACAGCACGAGCACGACGACCGGCAACGACATCAGCACGCCCGCGGCCGATCCCAATCCCCACGAGATAGCCTTGGCCTTGATCGAGCTGGCCGCGATGACGGGCAAGGTGCGCGCTTCCGACGAGGTCAGGATGCTGGCGAGCAGGAATTCGTTCCAGGCGAACATGAAGATGATCACCATGGTCGCCGCGAGACCCGGCAAAAGCAGAGGCAAGGTTACGCGCCAGAAGCACTCGAAGCGGCTGCAGCCGTCGATGAGCGCGGCCTCTTCGATCGACTGTGGAATCTCCTGGATAAAGACGCGCATCACCCAGACCACGAACGGCAGACCATTCAGCGTATAGA
>NZ_RZOS01001038.1:0-787 GCF_004022605.1 Mesorhizobium sp. M4B.F.Ca.ET.089.01.1.1 | reverse complement strand
GGATGGCGTGCGCGGCCGCGGCTTACGGGCCGCTCGGGTCGGTGCTCGCCATCCCATTCGGCATTGTCTGCGGCATCGCGATCGGCGTCGTCAACGGCATCGGCGTCGCTTACCTGCGCATCCCCTCGATGATCATCACGCTGGCCACCAATGCCGTCGCGCAAGGGCTGATGGTGGTCTACACGGGAGGCTTCTCGCCGCAGGATTCGGCAACGCCGGCGATGCGCTATCTGGCGACCGGCTTTGCCATTCCGGCGGTGCCCAACGCCGTCATCATCTGGGCGCTGATCGGAGCGGCCATGGTCTTCCTGCTGACCCGCACCGGCTTCGGCCGCGCCGTCTACGGCATCGGCAACCGGGAGCGCGCCGCCTATCTTTCGGGCATCGACACACGCCGCGTGGTGATGGTCGCCTTCGCGGTTTCGGGCGGGCTCTCGGCCTTTGGCGGCGTGCTTTTGGCCGGTTACGCTTCGAAGGCGGCGCAGTCGATGGGCGATGCCTATCTGTTGCCGTCGATCGCTGCTGTTGTGCTCGGCGGCACCTCGATCCTTGGGGGACGCGGGTCCTACCTGGGCACCGTCGCCGGCGTCATCCTGATCACGCTTCTGCAGTCCATCCTCTCGGTCATGCAGATGCCGGAGGCAGGGCGGCAGATCGTCTACGGCGTGGTCATCGTGGTCATGCTTCTGCTCTACGGCCGGGCGCCGGCGAGCCGCTGACCGTGACCGAAAAAGCTGGACCGCTGCCGAGCGAGGCACGGACGAGCGACGCCCGACCGCCACTGGCC
>NZ_RZOS01001037.1:0-788 GCF_004022605.1 Mesorhizobium sp. M4B.F.Ca.ET.089.01.1.1 | reverse complement strand
CTCAAGCAGGATGGCGCGCAACTGGTTGGTCAGCGTCGTGCGCGCGCCGACCAGCCGAGAGCGGGCCCGGTGCAACGATTGGACATCCAGTTGCGCCTGGGACTTGAGTTCGACAAACCGCATCGTCGGACGTGTGGCGGCTTCTGCGATTGCTTCCGCGTCCCGGTCGTCGTTCTTCTGCGCCTTCACGTAAGGACGCACATATTCCGGCGACATCAATCGGACCTCGTGCCCTTGTTCGGCCAGAAGCCGTCCCAGATAATGTGCGCCGCAGCACGCTTCCATCGCTACAGTGCAGGGTGCGAGCTTCGAGGCGAAGCTCAAGACCCTCTTGGGCTGCATGCGGCGACGCAGCACCACATTCCCATCCGAATCCAGCCCCGCAACGCTGCAGCTGTTCTTGCCAAGGTCAATTCCCAGCATCATGATCGTCATGGCTCGTCCTTCTCCGCTTTCCAAACACAGGCATCCTAGCCGATGCCTCCAAGGAGGGCGGGCCATTCCATAAAACTGGCCACGCACGCTGAAGGCGCATCTTTGCGACCTACCGCCGCGTACGAAGGTGGAGCTTTGGTTCCAGATGCTATGAGGGCGGAGATCGTCGAGAGTGGCGAATGTCCGACCTCATGCGAAGGAAGCCATCATGTCCTCGAATACAATTGACCACGAGCACGCCATCATCATCGCGATCGAACTCAGCCGATCGACATGGCTCGTTGCCGCCCGCTTGCCGGGAGTGGAGAAGCCGCGGTTTAACCAGATCGGCGCCGGCGACACGGCCGCTCTCC
>NZ_RZOS01001036.1:0-792 GCF_004022605.1 Mesorhizobium sp. M4B.F.Ca.ET.089.01.1.1 | reverse complement strand
GCGCATAGGCGCGCACCTTGGAGCGACCGACGCGGCCGCGCAGCTGGTAGAGCTGCGACAGGCCGAACATGTCGGCGCGATGGATGATCAGCGTGTTGGCGGTCGGGATGTCGAGACCGGACTCCACGATGGTCGTCGACAGAAGCACGTCGTACTGGCCGTCGTAGAAGGCGTTCATGATGTCGTCGAGCTCGCCCGGCGGCATCTGGCCGTGCGCCACCGCGACTTTCAGCTCCGGCACCGATTGCTTCAGGAAATCATGGATCTCGGCGAGATCGCTGATGCGCGGCACGACATAGAAGGAGTGGCCGCCGCGATAGCGCTCGCGCAGCAGCGTCTCGCGGATGACCAGCGGATCGAAGGGCGAGATGAAGGTGCGCACCGCCATGCGGTCGACCGGCGGCGTGGCGATCAGCGACAGTTCGCGCACGCCGGTCAGGGCGAGCTGCAACGTGCGCGGGATCGGCGTCGCCGACAGCGTCAGCACATGCACGTCGCTCTTCAGGTCCTTCAGCCGCTCCTTGTGCTTGACGCCGAAATGCTGCTCCTCGTCGATGATCAGCAGGCCGAGATTCTTGAACGAGATCGCCGACCCCAGCAGCGCATGGGTGCCGACGACGATGTCGACCGTGCCCTCGGCGATGCCTTTCTTGGTTTCGGCCAGTTCCTTGGAGCCGACCAGCCGCGAAGCCTGCGCGACGCGGATCGGCAGGCCGGAGAAGCGCTGCGAGAAGGTCTTGAAGTGCTGGCGCGACAGCAGCGTCGTCGGCACCACCACCGCGACCTGGAAAC
>NZ_RZOS01001035.1:0-794 GCF_004022605.1 Mesorhizobium sp. M4B.F.Ca.ET.089.01.1.1 | reverse complement strand
TCGACGGTTGATATCCGGGACTTTGCAAGTGAGGCTACTCGAGAAGGTGTCGTCAGCTCAGACTTTCTAGCGGACGCCGTTAGCTGTGCACAACAGTTGCACTTCAAAGATCGAACTTGGGACAACTTGGCGCAGGCGCTGTTGCAAACCCAAACCAATGAATCGGTTTCTCGCTTCTTCGACTTCACTCACCGAGGTGCGCCGGGTGTAAAGGCAAGAGATGCCTCCAAGCTGCTCCGCGCGCTTAGTGCGTGGACCTGCAAACCCGCACAGGATGTAGGTCCAAACTTTGAACTGAGGAACACTATCTTCCTTCATCGATTGGAGGAAGGGGAGCGTGCGCATCCGCAAACCGCCATGAGCGACGAAGAATGGACAAACTTCACGACGCAGGCCGGCGCCGGCCTGCGTGCGGTCGCGCGTGAAACAGCCGCTACATTGGGATGGACACTTCACCCCATGGAGGTAAGCAGTTGCGCGACTGAATATCTGATATCGCACGGCGCCTTCGAACCGTGTATGCAAGAAGAATGGCTGAGAGAGCAACAGCTAACCGAGGCGTCGTTCTGGAGCTTGGTCAACGACATTCTGTTTGTCAGACGCCTTAGGAAACTTCAGTCACTCAGGCGCGGTGCATTCGAAAGTTTGGCGATCAGTACGCGCGACCCTGGTTGAACCCAAGCATCAAAGCTTGCTGTTGGTTACCAGGGGCACATGATTGTCGAGCCAACGCCGCCATTCGCTGCTGCCAAACGCTTCAGCTCCTCGGCGCTCATGACGAGCCCGTATACGGG
>NZ_RZOS01001034.1:0-796 GCF_004022605.1 Mesorhizobium sp. M4B.F.Ca.ET.089.01.1.1 | reverse complement strand
ACCCTGCGCAAGGTCCAGAACGGGAAGAGCACGATAAACAGCAAAAGACCGGCAAGTGCGCTCAAGCCCATGTCCCACCACGATCCGGACTGAACCGACAGCAGTTGCAGGGACCCGAGGCCCAGGCAAAGCAGCAGCAGAACGTCGCGATTGGTTATCTTCTGGGTGGTGAAATCCACCCAGGCGATCCTTGCAAGCAGGGGGATGGCAAGTGCCTTGAGCAGCAACGATGCGCCGAGCAGCATAGCTACTGCCGCTCGACGTTCTGCACGCTGGAGGCCAGGAGCTTCAGATTATTGGCCACGGTTGGATCCTTGGGCGCCAGCTCATAGGCCTTGAGGAAGTTGGTGCGGGCATTCTGCAGCTTGCCGCGCAGCAGATAAGAATAACCGACATTGTTGTAATATTCGGGCGTGCCGCCGATCAGCTTGAATGCTCGGCCATAGGCCCGATCGGCGAGGTCGAAGCGCCTGATGCGGTCGCTACAGGCGGCAAGGCCCAGCCAAGCGACTCCGTCATTAGGCGCCAGTTGCGTCGCCTTGTAGAACAGGGCGCCGGCATTGCCGTAATTTTCCGCGCGGAACTGGTTCTTGGCTTCGGCCACCGCCTGGTCCGAAGCGTAGTATTCGACATCGCTGACTGTTTTCAGCCCGTCGAAGGCGTCGCCAAAGGCAGTGATGTCGCCTTTGGAGGGTTCGTTGGTTCGGACGACACCGTCGGTGGCGTCCGTCTGGCAGCCGGCAATCGCCATTATCAACAAGCCGGCTACGGCCGCATTTTGCCATCTCATATAGAT
>NZ_RZOS01001033.1:0-797 GCF_004022605.1 Mesorhizobium sp. M4B.F.Ca.ET.089.01.1.1 | reverse complement strand
CCCTTTGTTGCTGGTGATGGTCAGGTTGCCGGCACGTCTGTGTAACCTGTGGCGCTACCCTGTGAAGGTCTCCGCACCATCCCCAGATTGACCCGCACAGGCAGCGTCATGGCGCATCCACGAAGCAAGATTATTCTTTTGCACTCTAGGACCCCCTTCGAACTTCGCGGCCGCATACAGCCAAAGTATCAGTCGGGTCTCAAACGGCCATTCAGGCTGTCTATGGGACATACTAGCTTTGCGCCATACTGTGTGGCCAACTCGGGGGCACGGGCACAATTTGCCCAGGTGAACGGCAGCCTTTGCGCCTCCTTTGGGTCATTCAATTGGGTTATGACGCCTGCTGAAAGCGGACTCGTCCGATACGGGCCGCCATGCGCGCTAGGTCCGCGACGATCGCCCATGACGGCTGTTTCGACGGTCAGTCGCCGCACGCCGGCCGCCATGGGTTGGCTCGACGCTCAGGTCAGAAGGACAGACGAGCGATGATCTTCGCTGGCTTCACTGCTCGGATCGAAGGTGTGACGGCTTCTGGTATTTGGAAGGTCCTCAGGTTCTGAGCTTTGGATGTGGAGCCCGGTATCGCTGCCTCTGCGGAAGCAATGTCTTTTGCACTCACCTGCAGCGACTTGCAGGCTCCCTTCTCGTCCCAAAGATTCTTGGCAACCGCGCTTCCCACCGCCGCCGTGATGGCAGTGGGTGCGACATCGTTCGGCGCGACTTGGCGCGTCACGATCAACGCCTTGATTGCCTCACCGAGGATCGCAGCGGAGTCGTTGAAGCCAATCCCGCGAATT
>NZ_RZOS01001032.1:0-799 GCF_004022605.1 Mesorhizobium sp. M4B.F.Ca.ET.089.01.1.1 | reverse complement strand
AGTGGCGACCGATTTCCCCGTTCTGCTTCTCTGGAGAAATCCGTGGCTTGCCAAGCGGCTCTTCGAGGTCGTCGACGGCAAGACGATCATAAGAGGGGACGTCCTCCGATCTGCTCGCGAGACAGAACGAGCGTCGCGGACGATTCTCTCCTATTTGTTTGCGAGCATGCGCAATCTCTCGCCGCGCGATGCTTGGGTAGGGGCAGGTTTCGCCCGCATCGTTCACGGCATCAGCGATGAGTTGCCAATCGTGGTGCGACGAGATGATGAGGCGCTGGCTGTCGAGCCAGACCTGCAGTGGATAGGTTTGCACTGGGGCGGCCATTCTTCAGTTCCGATGCCAGCAGGCACTACTGCATGGGAGCATGCCGAGGCTTTGGCCGATGCAAGTAGGATGGAAGGTGGCATACGGAAAGCCGTGCTCAAGGAGGCATTTCGCCGTGCAACTTCGCTGGGTGACGGCCTCTGGTCCTTCCCTTCTGTCGCGCGCTTCCTCGACGAGACCTCAGCGCTTTTCAGGACGACGGTCTCGCCGGAATCATGGCTGCGCGATCCTCACCGGTGGTGGGTCTCGCGTTACATCACGACAGAGATGAGTACTGGCACCTCGCTCGAGAAAAGTCTGGCGGAGTCTTACGCTGAGGCTAGGGCCAGGGCGCTTGAGTCGGGTCTCGAAAACCGAGTGAAGGTGCCGGTTCCCAACGCGGCAGCAATTCCGTTGCCGCACCGTATGCTTGCTGCTGGGGCCTCTGTCATCACGACGGCGCCGGAGTTCATCGACTGGGTTGTAGATCCAAGA
>NZ_RZOS01001031.1:0-801 GCF_004022605.1 Mesorhizobium sp. M4B.F.Ca.ET.089.01.1.1 | reverse complement strand
CCTTCGAGCGGCCGCGTCGGCCGCTCGAAGGTGCGCGCCTATGCGCTGTTCACGCTGCCGGCCAACCGCAAGCTGACCGACACCGCCGAGCGGCGGCTGAAGGTGCTGCAGTCGCTCGATACGCTCGGCGCCGGCTTCCAGCTCGCCAGCCACGACCTCGATATCCGCGGCGCCGGCAATCTGCTGGGCGAAGAGCAGTCCGGCCACATCAAGGAGGTCGGCTTCGAGCTCTACCAGCAGATGCTGGAGGAGGCGGTGGCCGAAGTGAAGGATTCCGGCGAGGTGCAGGACGGCGGCTGGTCGCCGCAGATCGCCGTCGGCACGGCGGTAATGATCCCGGAAAGCTATGTGCCGGACCTGCAGCTCAGGCTGGCGCTCTACCGCCGCCTCGGCGACCTCGAGAGCACCGAGGAGATCGACGCCTTCGGCGCCGAGCTGATCGACCGTTTCGGACCGCTGCCGGAAGAGGTGACGCATCTGTTGAAGATCGTGTTCATCAAGGCGCTCTGCCGCAGGGCCAATGTCGAAAAGCTCGACGCCGGCCCCAAGGGCGTCGTCATCCATTTCCGCAAGCGCGAATTCCCCAACCCGGTCGGGCTGGTCAAGTTCATCGGCGAGCAGGGTTCGCTGGCCAAGATCCGGCCAGACCACAGCGTCGTCTTCATCCGCGACTGGCCGAACGCCGAAAAGCGGCTGGCCGGCTCGGCCGTGGTGATGACGCAGCTGGCGCGGCTGGTCGACAAGGCAGCATAGCCCGTCCAGCGCATTCGCCAGTACCGAAATTCCGGTCTAGAATAGGAA
>NZ_RZOS01001030.1:0-805 GCF_004022605.1 Mesorhizobium sp. M4B.F.Ca.ET.089.01.1.1 | reverse complement strand
GAAACGACCCTTCTGCCGCCGTCCGAAAGGCGTTGCGTCTGCACGATGATGTCGATGGCCGAAGCGATCTGCGCCCTTATGGACTCATGGGTCATCGGCATACCAGCCATGCCGACCATCTGCTCCAGACGTGACAGTGCATCGCGCGGCGTGTTGGCATGGATCGTGGTCATCGAGCCTTCATGGCCAGTGTTCATCGCCTGCAGCATGTCGAAGGCTTCCTCGCCGCGAACCTCGCCGACGATGATTCGGTCCGGTCGCATGCGCAGCGCGTTCTTGACCAATTCGCGCTGACGAACCTCGCCCTTGCCCTCGACATTGGGTGGGCGCGTCTCCAGACGGCCAACGTGCGGCTGCTGCAGTTGCAGTTCCGCCGCGTCCTCGATGGTGATCAGGCGCTCGGCGGATGGAATGTAGCTCGATAGCGCATTGAGCAAGGTCGTCTTGCCGCTGCCGGTGCCACCGGAAACCAGGATCGATTTGCGCGCCTGAACTGCGATCCTCAACAGATCGATCATCGGTGGTCGTATCGAATTGAACACCATCAGGCGTTCGAGCGAATAGGGATTCTTGGAGAATTTGCGGATCGACACCAGCGGGCCGTCTACGGAGATCGGCCGCACCGCAATGTTGACGCGGGAACCATCTTCCAGGCGCGCATCCACCATCGGCGCTGATTCATCGACGCGCCTGCCTATGGCCGAGACGATCTTGTTGACGACGCGCAGCAGATGCGCCTCGTCACGGAAGCGTATCGAGGTCTCCTCGAGCACGCCGCGGCGCTCGATAAAGACATGCTTGTGGG
>NZ_RZOS01000102.1:0-15513 GCF_004022605.1 Mesorhizobium sp. M4B.F.Ca.ET.089.01.1.1 | reverse complement strand
AGTATACAGAAATCAATGGCAGGCTTGAGGGACTGAAAGGCCTGCAGGGGCCGGCAGCCAGCCAGGTGACGCTGGCTGAGGCGTATGAGGAATTTGGCGTCGCGCAAAAAGATGCGGCCGACCTTGCCGTGGATGTCGAACCGATCAAGCAGGCATTGGTCGCCCAGGCGAAGCAGAGAAATCCGCACCATTTTGATTGGGACGGCTACACGAACGGCGAGGGTGACTTCACCGGCAAACTGAAATCGCAGCAAGTGATCGAGGAGAATGGACAGCTCTATCTCGTAAACACCTATGAGAATGATGTTTTCAGCGACAAAGACGGCAACGACACGCCAGTCCTAAAATATGCTCTGACATACGATCTCGGCGACAAGAATATCCGGGACGATTTCCGCAACAATCCGCTCAACAAACAGTGGCAGGAGCTGCTGGCATCGACACAAAGCTCGGCTTCGGCGCCGGTCTGCACGCCCAATGGGACAGGTTCGCAATCGGCGCTGGCGGCAGCCAAATCCAAGATCGTCGGGGTGCAGGTCGAGCAGTTCGACGCGAAGCTCAAAGATGCGAAAGCCAAGCTCGTCGACGCGACGACGGCTCGCGACAAAGCAATCACCGAGCATGGCGGGGGCACCGTCGAAGCGCCTGCCGGCACACTGCAGCCGGGCGAGAAGCCGGTAAAGGTCACGGTGAACGGCCGCGAGCTTTGGGTCGCACCGGAGGTTGCCGCTGCCTACGAAAAGAGTGGGCCGGGCGCAATCGGCGCCAGCGGCAAGTCGGTCCGGATCGAGATGGATGGCCAGTGGCTGTGGGTGCACCCCGAAGTGGCGGCCGCGGAAATCGACAGGGGTTTAGCAGAAACCGAAAAGACTCAACTGGAGACATGGAACAAGGATGTCCGCCCCGCGATGGTGGCGGCGCGCGATTGGTACGGCTTCTACGCAAGCAACCCCAAGCTTCTGACCTATGGCAACGAAGAGCATGAGGCGCGGCTCAAAAACACGTATTTCGAGGAGCACAAGGATCAGGCGCTCGCCGGCTATCAGGTCCGGCTGAAGCAGCTGTACGACAACGGGTTCACGGGCGAATACAAGCAATACAAGCCCGGCGAGCTCAGCGGCACGGTTGCCCGCACTCTCGGCCTCGACGAATCGAGCGAGGGGGTCACGAAGGTTACCGGAGAGATCACCGACCGTGCCGGCGAAAACGCGGAGGTCAAGGTCGTGCCGATCTTCTCGCTGGATGGCGGGATGGAATCGTCGACGGCACTGTTCGCGATCAAGAACGATGGAAAAGAAATCGGCTACGTCGACAGCTCCGGCAAATACTACGGCAGCTTCGACGAATTCCAGCATGAGAACCGCATCTTCAGCCAGAACGGCAAGCTGATCCTGGCCAAGGGCGGCGACATGAAGCTCGGCGCCGATGGGTTCTCGCTCGACGAGGTGGAGATCGCCGACGCACGCAAGGTTGATTTCTGGGACAAGGCCACCGACATCGGTCTTGGCATCGTCGCCGGCGCCGCCACCATCGTCTCGTTCGTTCCGGGCGGTCAATGGGCCATTCCCATTGCGATCACCTCCGGCGCGGCTCTTGGCGGCAAGACGCTCTACAAGGAAGGCGAGCATCTGCTTCAGGGCGGCGACTTCGACAGTCAGTCGGCCTGGAATGTCGCCACCGGCGTGACCGCGTTCCTGCCCGTAGGGGCCGGCGCCCTGCGCACGTTCGGCCTGGCAAGGGCCGGCCTGTCCACGTCCGAGGCGTTCGCGGGCGGATTCGGCATGGCGCGCATGAGTGACGCCAGCTGGGGCATTGGCAAACTCCGCGTAAACGTAACGCAATCCTCTTATGCCGAACAGGCAGCGAGCTATCTGCAAAGCGGCAGCAAGCTGACCAACACAGCCTGGGGCCTCGATGCCGGGGGCGTGGTCACCGGTATTCCGGTGCTTGCCAGGTCGGCGGAGGATCTGGCCAGGCACGGCGGTGAAATGTCATTTGCCGAACTTGCGAACGCCATCATGGGCATCGGCACCGGCGCGGTCGGCACGGGCCTTGGCGGCCGCTCGTTGCTGTACAACATGCCTGGAGCGTCCGGTCCTCGGGGCGGCGACGCGACTCCCACGTCAGGCTTTCCACCGCCGGGCGGACCGGATTCGGGGCCGGGACCGCGGGCGGTCTACGCGATGGGCCAGGACGGTGTTTACAGGCCCACCGGCGAATACGTCATGCCGGACCCGAATGAGATCGTTATCCAGGGCGAGGTGATCGGCGAAACCAGCGGCCAGCCGGGGCCCGGTTTCAGCGCTCGGGAGGGGGCCGGAAATCCAGTTGGTCAGCGCGCGCTGCCAGCCGGCAAGTCAGAGGGCCAGAATCAGCCGCCATCGACTGGTGACAAGACTGATCCCTCAGGCAACAGTCAGCCGTCGCGGCCGATCGTCTTGCATGAGCCATTCGAAGGCGCTGGAAGCGGTGACCCGACGATGCTGCCGGGCCGCGATCCAGATGGCTTGGCCGTGCGAAGCCCAGCCAACCCCACTGACGGCGATCCCATCATCGTGTCGAACAAGCCGACCGTGACAGAGGTCCCGGTGCATCTCGTGTGGGATCCGGAAACGCGCAGCTTCACTGGCACGCCTGAACGCGACACAGGCGGGTATGTCTACACAAGCGGCAAGGATCCCAAAACACCCTCGGCCTATCTCGACGGCTTGACCACCGAACAGCTGGTCACCCGTTACGAACAGGAGAAAAGCTACTATTCCAGCCACGAGCTGGCAGAGCGCTATGGCCCGGATGGCATTCCAGAAACAGCGCGGAGGACGGCGGACGAAAGCGCAGCGCCTGGCGCCAACCCGCTGGCAGGCGTCGAGCCGGCCAAACAGAAGAACTGGGGAGATTTCAGGATATCCGCGCTCGGGCGGGTTCGGTTCAACTCCGATCCGGTAAACATGGCCGTCCATTCGATCCCGGGTATGCCTGAGGCCCTCCAGTTGGGATCGCCGACCTGGCGGTCATACATGGTGGGCCTAGGGACACGCACCGATTATCGTGCCCTTTGGCAGTCATTTGCCGACAGCGTCAAATACCGGTCGCTCGAACCGGCACGCTATAGTCTCGGCAAGGAACTGGGAATCTCCATTCGCCCGAACGAGCATCGCAACGTCACGCTCGCGCAGCTCGGCCTCAAGGTTCAGCGCCAGACGGCTTTCCAGTTCAAAGGTCAGGATCTTCTCGACGCGGCACGTCAAAGGCTGTTCGGCGAGGCCTCGGATTCCGTCTTCACGGTCATGCCGCGTTCTGCCAGCGTTGAGGGTCCGGCAGGGAACAAGGGTTGGGCCGTGGAGCTCACATTCAGCCTCGCCCTTCGCTCAAAGTCGGCAATTTTGAAGGACGGTGAAAGCGACTTCTTGCGTCAAACGGCGGACGGCAAGACGGAATTCTCGGAGTTCCACGGCGACGTTCCGTATCGCAAAGTTTACTTGGAGGACAAGTATTACCTGACGAGCTTGCTAAGCGTCGAGAAGCGCTACGAAGTGGCGATGGACGCAACATTGCCCAAGGGAACGATCGTCAATTCAGATTTCGTCGACGCGAACAAGGGAGTGCTTGACCGCCTGCGACTGAGGGCCCAGTTCGTCGTGAAGGACGAGCATACGGCGCAGGCGCTTGCCGACAATCCTGACATGAGCACGATCCGGACACTGGTGGCGTCGGGAGAAATCGATGCTCAGAAATCGATCTTGTTCATTCCTGGCTCGGCAAGCGGGATGCGGCAATCTGCTGTTCCCGGCTTGGCGCTGGGCGAGACAATTGTCGATCTCACGGGAAAAAGTCGACGCGTGTGGGATGCCGGCGCAAGCCGGCTCGAGGTCATCGTCAACGAGGCATTCCACAAATTCCTGCCGAGTCCGGACCGCATTCTCCTGCGCAAGCTGCCTGCGCCCTACAATCATTATGTTCGCTCGGGCGGTCCGATCTATGTCAACCTTTTCGGCAAGCGTGAGGCTGTCGCCTCGACACTTGACGTTACGCTTGCGGTGCGGAGCCCGGCGCTCAAGTTGCGCGTGCCCTCCGTGCCGTTCCTCCAGCTGCCATTGGCGTTCACGGGCGAAATCAGGTTCTTCTACCGAACGAATTTGCCTGAGGTCGCCCCGATCGTCGCGAAGGGCGACTTCGTTGGACGTGAATTTACCTTCGCCGACAACCTGCCTGTGGAAATAGCGGTTCCGCGCTGGCTGCATGAACTCGACCAGCGTGCCGACAGGGGCGGAGGTCTGGCATTTCCGAGAGGCGGCAAGGCGTCTTTCGGAAAATGGCTGGATGAACTCGAAACGACCGCGACACCCGGTCAGAAGGCCGATATCGAGGCGTTCCGCCAATCCACGTTGCTGTCACTCAAGGATGAAGCCTTCATTCCACCTGGCGCGATGAGCGCCATCCGTAACTTCCTCGAGACACAGGCAAAACCAATTGAGATGCCGCCGCCGGAATTCATCTATCTGGCGCCATCCGACCAGCAGCAGGCGCTTGCGCGCTGGTATGGTGAGCAGGGGGTTGCTCCTTCGCCCTCAGACAGGCCTCTTTGGTTTCGACGGCCAGCACCGCCGGCAGGCAACCCTGCGCCTGGGCAAGACGCGGCCGCAGGCGCCGCCAACGCTGCGTCGGCCGGTAAACGCCCGCCAAGAACCCTGCAGCTTCAGGACGAGAGCGGCAATGTGATTACCGCCACAATGCTGGGCAACGGGCCGAACAGTCCGGAGCAGGTTTATGTGCCGCCGGCCGACGGACCAAAGGCGCGCGGCGACGAACCGGAGCTGATGGACAAGTCGCATATTCTTTATCGGGACCCGGAGACGGGCGAAGCATATGTCCTGCCATGGGTGCGCGGCGGCTCGCAGGACCACGTGCCGGGCAGCCAGGGACGGCCGGAGGGAGAAGCCGTGCCGCCGCAGGCAATGCCGGCCAGGAAGGCAATCGAGGCGGCGCCGCCGACCACCTTTTCGCTGCAGCAGGTGCGCAACATGCGGCAGCCTGAAAAATGGAAGGCCGGCGAGACCTACACACGCGAACTCAACGGATCGCTTGGGGAGGCGCATTTCCCGGTCGCGGCCAATCCGGACGGCCCGCATCCGGTCTTCGGCGAGGGCGGGCGCTACGTGGATTCGCCTGTCTTCAAGAGCCCTGACGTGATCGAGGCCATCGAGGTAAAGACCTACCATCGCTGGACGACCATCAACGGTGTCGCCCAGATGCGCGAAGTGCCGCTGACGCCAAAACTGCAGGAGCAGATCAACAAGGATGTGGCGCTGCGCAACGAGAACCCCGCCTATCAGCCGCGCTGGGTTTTCCTCGATGCGCCGCCTTCCGCGGAATTGCAGCGGGCGCTCGACGATGCGGGAATTGTCGGCAACATCTTCGGACACAGCAAGCCCGCTACGGCAACTCCGCAATCTCAACCGGCGTCGAGCCAGGTCGCCGCGGGCCGCACCATCCATCTCCAGGACAGGAATGGCGAGGTGATCGTCGCGGCAATGCTGGGCACGGAGCCGAGGAGCCCGGAACAGGTTTATGTGCCGCCTTCCGACGGGCCCCGCGCCCCGGCCGATGCTCCGGAGGTGCAGGACAAGACGCACATACTGGTCTACGACCCCGACACGGGTGAAGCCGTCGTGCTGCCCTGGATACGCGGTGCCTCCGGTGGCCACGCGCTCACCCGGAATGGCGTCAGAGCGACCCCGCTTGACCAGGTGCCGGATCTCGTCATGGGCGATTTCCAGCCGAACCAGGTTCCATGGCTCAAGCGAGAGCAGGTGGCCGAGCTGACAAAACAGCAGTTCCGCGACATGGATCGGGCCGGCTTGCTGCCGTCTCTGACCAAGGGCCAGCTGCGCGGTATCCCGAAGGCAAAGATAGGCTATGTCAACATCGCGGGCCTCGAGGCGAAGCAGGTTCCCTGGCTGACCGAGGGTCACGTCCGGAATATGACCGACCAGCAGTTCCGGGACCTCTGCAAAGCCGGTTTGACGCCTCACCTGACGAAACCACAGATGCGGGCGATCAAAGGAGACATGGTCGAGTTCGTTGACGCGTCGACATTGGAAGCGCGCCAGGTTCCGTGGTTCAAGCCCGGCCAGGTCGCGAAGTTCACGTCAGAGCAGTTCAAGGACCTGGCCACGGCCGGATTGCTGAACAACCTCACCGAGCGCCAGGTTCCGGCGATCCCCGAAAACATGATCGATTCCATTGACACTGCGAAGCTCGATCCCAAGCAGGTGCCGTGGCTTACCGAGAAGCAGATTCCGGTGCTGACCCGCGATCAATGGGGTGCTTTCACGATCCACCACATCGAAGCCCTGACCCAGCCGCAGATCGAAGCGGTGACACCAAAACAGTTCGAGGAAATGAGCCCCGGCCAGTTCCGCAAGTTCACGCCTGAGCAGTTCGGGTGGATGGGCGGAGATCAGACGAACGGCCTCTCCGTGCTGCAACTGACGACCTATCGTGCCACCCACAGCAAGGCGATGGCGCCGGATCAGGCTGCCAGTGTCGATCTGGCCCTCAGCCATGCGAGGATGCGCGAAAACGCTCAGGCGCTCGCCACCTTTGGCGGCATGTCGACCACCTCCTACGCGTTATGGAGTTCGTTGCCGCCAACCTGGAGCGCGACTGCCGCAGCCGTGGCATTTGGCGTGCGAGGCTTCGTTTTCGGCTCGCAGGCGATCTTCCCCAACGCAACCGCAAATCACAAGCCGTTCGGGCGATTCCTCAACGCGCTCGGCGGGGCCACATTCATTGCAGCGGCGCCAGGTGCCGCAACCGGGATGATCCAGGGTAAGGACCTTGTCGTCAACAGCACGTTTTCGCTCGGCAACGTCGTCTATGGCACGAAGTCGATGCTGCAGTCGTTCACCGGCAGACCGGTGATCCGAAATGTGGCCGAACATCTGGCTGGACCCGGTTATGTGCTTGGCTGCGCCGTCTATACGCTGCATTCCTGGCCGGCGCCGATCGCCACGGTCGCCGGCACCCTGTTCACGTTCGGTTGCGCCGAATTCTGGGCATCGGCGATAAGGACGGACCGGATGAATCGCCGTTCGGTGCCGCGAACCGATGCCGATAGGGCGGCGGCGGAAAAGTCCGACAAAAGATGGGGTGCGTGGGATCGGTGGACCCTGGGCATAACCTTCGGCGTCGGCATGCTTCTCTTCTCGTTGGACTCGCTGCTGACGAAGCCTTGGGAAGGCGCCCCGACCTCTCCACCCGATCCGAAAAAACCGGACGGCGATGCCTCGTCCCAGCAACCCGATGATCCGTCGGATGTTCCGCCGCAAACCCCGCCCGAGGACTTCCCGCAACTCGTGGTGTCGGCGGATGACGGCCTGAATTTGCGGACAGAGCCCGACGGGGATTCGAGCGTGGCCACGGTCCTGCAGCCCGGCACGTTCGTCGAACAGACCGCGAAGCCTTCGAGCGACCCGTCAGGAGAAGCCTGGATACCTGTCGAAGGTTTCGGACCGGACGGCAAAATGCATAGCGGCTGGGTTTCCAGCGACCATGTCGAGGTCCATCCAGAGGGCAGCAGCAATGCCGAAGGCCGCACGAACCCGACGCTGGAGAAGGGCGGCTATCAGTGGGTCGAGGTCAAGAGCGGCGACAGCATTCGCCTGATCGCCAGGACGCATTCTGCGGATGTAGCGGAGACGGTGGTGCTCAACATGGATCACATCCTGAGCCCGGATCAGATTTTCTCGGGCGACCGCATCTATCTGCCGGTCACATCGGTCGGCTGAGGAGCGGCCGGCTCAGTCTAGTCAGCAGGAGCCTTGCCGATCCTTGCGGCATAGGCGTGTGCGACACAGGCGGCCAGCTTCGCCGCCCGCTCCGCTATCGGATTGGAGGGCTCGGAAGAGTAAGAGGCGGTAAACCGCAGGTCGGACGGGTGCCATTCGCAATCGATGATGCGCAGTTGGCCGCCTGCGGCATAGTCCCGGACCACTTCCTCGGGGAGAGAGGCTATGCCGATACCGTTGAGCGTCATCTTGATGGACGCGGCCAGCGAATTGGCCGGAAAGATGCGCGGCGTCTCTTCCAACTCGCCGGTCAGCTTGCGGTAAAGCTCGCTGTAGGGCGTTGTGGTGCGCGCGTAGCTGATGATGGGAAATTGCATCAGATCGTTCAGCGTCAGCTTACGCCGGTTCGGCAATTTCAGCTGCGGCGAGCACACCCAGACGAGCGGAAAGGACGGCAGTCCGATATTCTCGATGCTGTACTCCAGAACCGGGCCCATCAGCACCGCAAGATCGAGCCTATGCGACATGAGTTCGTTGCGAAGGGTGGTCGTCGCGTCAACGACGATATCGGTGTCGATCAGCGGATAGTTTGCCTGCAACTCCTTCAGGAAATCCGGCAGCCAGGTGTGCACGATGGTTTCGGCAACGCCGAGCCTGAGCACTCCCGCCGTTTCTGAAAGGGAGTTGGCCGTCAGTTGCAGCCGTTCCGCCACCCGCAAGACGCGTTGTGCGGGCGGCAGCAGCCGCTGTCCCTCGGCGGTGAGCCTGACAGTGCTGCTTTGCCGCTCGAACAGCTTGGCACCCAGCGCTTCTTCCAGGCCGGCAATTCGGGTGGATACCGCCGGCTGCGTTGTGTTCAGTCGTTCGGCCGCCTTTCGAAAGCTTCCGAAAGTCGCCACCAGCAGAAATGTTTCGAGCTGCTTGATGTTGAAAGGGATCACGATTCAATGCCGGACAATAATCTGGGCGCCGATCTTCACTCGGTCATATAGGTCGATGACGTCTTCATTGGTCATGCGGATAGCCACTGTTCGATCGAGCCTGCGCAGGCGCCATGGCGACAGTCAACGTGGCAGCAATCAGAACTGATTCGCCCAAGCTCTGGGCGAGGCTCAGCCCGATCGACGTCCAGCGCCCCGGACTTCCGGCGGGAGCATCCAGATGCGCGACCAGGTTCTTGCTTGCCGCCACCGAGGCCGATCCTTCCCATCCAGGCATAGAATCCGGCGATCACGAAGCGGTGACGCCTGATTCCAGCGCGCACCATATCGCTTTGCTCGCCGTTCGCAACATTTGGAACCAAATGCACATGAGCAATCCAATTGGACTTCCAATTTTGCAGTGCGCACGATAAAAGCGAGTTGGCGGGTTAAACCATGAGACAGGCGAGGCGGGTCATCGCTCCGCGTCGTCCTGTGATAGGACCAACGTTGACGGGACGCGGTACCTGCCATGCACGCTGGTTGTCGGGAGCCAAGGCTGTTTTCGCGGCCGGCGGCCTCGCGATGATCCTGGCGCTTGGCCTCGCTTCGTCTCGGGCGAGCGCCGCCGAGCCACGCTGGCCCGCCGGCCCGTACAAATACATCACGGTCGATCAGTCGGTGACGGACGCGCTGATCGAGCTTGGCCGCAACATGCGCGTGCCGATGCGTGTCAGCAAGCTTGTGAAGGGGCGCCTGAGCGCCGGCATGCCGGTTGGAACCGCCCGCGAATTCCTGGAAGAGATCTGCAATCGGTACGGCCTGGTCTGGCATTTCGACGGCATCGTCATGAACGTCGCGACCGAGGCTGAAGTCCAGACCGAGATGATCCCGCTCGATGCCAACGGGGCTGCCAGTGCGGAAGATCGGCTGCAGCGGCTGGGCGTCATCGATCCGAGGTTTCCGATCAAGGTTTCCAGTCAAGACGATGTCGTCTCGGTGTCGGGGCCGCCGTCCTACGTCGAACTCGTGAGGAAGACGCTCGGAGTTCCTGCCGCATCGAGCCCGAAGCGGGAGCCCGGCAAGGTCGTTTCGATCCGCGTTTTCCGCGGCGGCAAGCTGGCGGAGACACAGAATGTGCCCGTCAAACCGAACTGAAACAGGAGGCCAGGTTCATGCAGATCGCGCCGATTGGAGCCCTGGAAGCAACGCTGGCAAATTTGACCACCAGCATAAGTTCGCAACAGCAGATCACCGCCGGCGCGGCAGCGCAGCCGGGCAACCGGATGGTGGGCGCCAAGCAGGAAAAGCACGATGTTGCAAAGGCCAGCACGCCCGACCGAGGCGATGTCGCCACGCCGGCAGGTCGGCAGGTGGCGCAGGCATCGTCCGGCGCCAATCCGGCAATGGCCGGACAATCCGCCAAAGCGGAACGGACCGAGCCGATCGTGGAGCGCCAACTCTTCGATTATCTGGCCGAGGCGGAGAAGGCAGGGGGTGGGGCGCTCACCGATCCGTCGGCACTGTTCGGTTCCGCCGTTCGGTCGCTTGAAGGAACCATGCAGCAGGTCCAGAAAGCCCTCGGCCAGGCGAACACCCCCGTGAACGCTGAAGCAGCCTCGCTGCAGGAGGCCGCCGGCAAGGCGGCGACGTCGGGCAAGGAAGGCGAAAGCGCGCCGGCAAAGAACGCCGAGCAACTTCTCGAGCGATCGATTTCGGTGATGTGGGCAGCCGCCAATCTCGAGGTGGTGACGAGCAGCGTGACCGCCGTCACCTCGTCCACCAGCACGCTGATCAAGCAACAGTAAGCGCTACGGAGTGTTCGTGCCCACGCTATCCTTGCCGCGGCGATCAACGCTTTTGAATCGGTGCGGCGCCCGGTGCCGGGTCGCGCTGGTTGTCATCGGCATGCTTGTGCTCCAGGCGTGCTCGGTGGAGCTCTATTCCAACCTCAACCAGCAGCAGGCCAATGAGATCGTGGCCACGCTGATGCGTCGCGGGATCCCGGCCCAGCGCGAGGCCGGCAAGGACGGCAAGATGACGGTGTCTGTGCAGAAGGGCCGTTTCGCCGAAGCCATGGCAATCCTCGACGAAAGCGGATTGCCCAAGCAGGAATTCCAGACGCTCGGCGAGGTGTTCAAGAGAGACGGACTGGTGTCCTCGCCGGTGGAAGAGCGGGCGACGATGATCTACGGCCTGAGCCAGGAGCTTTCGCAGACGATCTCGGGCATCGACGGCGTGCTTTCCGCACGCGTCCATCTCGTCCTGCCGGAGAACGATCCGCTGAGACAGCAGCTGGTGCCGTCCTCCGCCTCCGTCTTCATCCGCCATCGCGCGTCGGTCCCGATGAATGAGCTGATCCCGCAGGTCAAGATGCTGGTGGCCAAGGGTATCGCCGGACTGACCTATGACAATGTCTCGGTCACGCTCATCCCGGTGGCCGCGACGGCCCCCGAGCACGAAACCGCCGAAGCAGGCTTCACGACATTCCTTGGCCTCTGGCTGCATCCGGACAGCGTCGCCGCCGCGATGTGGCTGTTCTACGGCATGGCTGCGGCCATACTGGCGCTGGCTGCCCGGCTGGCCTACCTCCAGTGGTATCGACGGCCGGGTGTCTATGCGCTCGACGCATCCGCTCTGCCGGTGAAGAAGACATGACCGGGACCGGCTCGCAGCAAACCGCCAGCCCGGAATGGCAGGCATTCATGGCCAATCCCGCATCCTATGCGGATGCGGCCCGGCTTGCGGAATGCTTTGACGGCACGATCAGCGAGGCCGCCTGCGAGCGCATGCTGCGATCGCAGCGCCTGCAGGAACGACTGTCCAAATTGCTGCTCGAGCGCTACCGGCTCCATTCCGCGGCCGATGAGCCGGCCGACGCGGTGGATCGGGCGATCGCCTTGTCATCGGATGAGGAGTTGGAGGAGCTTGCGCTCCGCTCGGGCGCGATCTACTGGGCCGGCAGTCTGGCCGCTGTCATCGATGGACGCGAAGCCGCCGGATTGCAGGCGGCCCTTGGCGCCGATCTCTGCGCCTTGTCGGTCGCCAACCGCGATCTCGCCGGTCCGACCCAGTCCTTGCAGCCCTTGGAAGATATTCACGATCGCGTCTATGCCGATGGGCTGAGCTGCCTTGGCGCGTGGTGTCAGGCGATGCCCGGCGAGACGAGCATGCGGGTTCGCCTCAAGCTGATGCCGCACGGGTCTGTCGACGCAGCGGCGGCCGAAGCATTTGCCGCTGCCGGTCCGGCGATTGTTCGACGAGCGATGAGCGAGACGAGATGATCGAACCGGGCAAAGCGATCGACGCCATGCCGAGACGCCCTTCTGCGCGCATCCTGCGCGCCGCGGAAGTGCGCGCCTGGCAGGATGGGCACGCCTTTCTCGACGAGGCGAGGCACGATGCCCAGCAGTTGCGCGAAGCCGCCCGGCGAGCTTACGCGGCCGAATATGCGCAGGGCTATGAGGACGGCAAGGCGCAGGGCGATGCGGACGCCACGCGGCTGATCGGCGAAACAGCGGTCAAGGTGGACCGCTATCTTGGCGGGCTGGAGGCCGAAGTCATCGGTCTGGCCGTCGAAATCGTCAGGCGAATGCTGGGCGAGTTCGACGTCGGCACGCTTGTCGCCAGGGCCGCGCGACAGGCGGTTTCCGAAATTCGCCGTGCCAAATATCTGAAGGTCCGGGTTCATCCCGCTTCCGTCGACAGGGTCCGGGACGAGCTGAACGCGGTCCTGCGCGAGAGCGATCTGGGCATTGCCGTCGAGATCGACACGGATGATGCGCTGGCGGCCGGCGCCTGCATCGTTTCGACCGACTTTGCCGTCGTCGATGCCAGCATCGACGCGCAGCTCAAGGGCATAGCTGCCGCCATCGCGTCGAAGGCGGAGGTTGCATGACGACGCCCGCTACCGAAATCGAAAATCGCCTGGCGTCCATCATCCCCGGCCTGCGCTCCGGCCTGCGCGACGATGCCAGCCGGCCGAGGCGAGGGCGCGTGCGGAGGGTCACCGGCACCGTCATTCATGCGACCGTGGAGGAAGCCCGGATCGGCGAGATATGCGAACTGATCGACCCCAGGACAGGCAGGACGACCAGGGCGGAAGTGGTCGGCCTCCTGGACGAGATGGCGATCCTCGTTCCGCTTGGCGATCTGACCGGCCTTTCGAGCCTGACCGAGGTCGTTGCGACCGGAAAGGACCAGCAGGTGCCCGTCGGTCCCGGCCTTCTTGGTCGAGTGATCAGCGCGCTCGGTGAGCCATTGGACGGCAAGCCGCTTGCGCCGGATGGCATTGCCGGCAGCTATCCGGTCAATGCCTATCCGCCATCTCCGCTTGAGCGCAGTTTGATTTCCGAGCCGATCCAGCTCGGCATCCGCGCCCTCGATGGGCTGCTCACCTGCGCGCGCGGGCAACGCGTCGGTATCTTCGGCGAACCTGGCGTCGGAAAGTCGATCCTGCTTTCAGATATCGTCAGCGGTACCGACGCCGATGTCGCCGTGGTCGCCCTTGTCGGCGAACGCGGGCGCGAGGTGCGCGAATTCGTTGAGCACCAGCTTGGAGCGGAAGGGCGGGGGCGGGCGATCGTCGTCGTCGCGACATCCGACCGGCCTGCCATCGAGCGCGTCAAGGCCGCTTATGTGGCGACCAGCATTGCGGAATATTTTCGCGACCAGGGCAAGCATGTGCTGCTTGCGATGGACAACATTACGAGATTTGCCCGAGCGCAGCGCGAGATCGGCCTGGCCTCGGGCGAGCCGCCGACGCGTCGCGGTTTTCCGTCTTCGCTGTTCGCGGTGCTGCCGCGTCTGCTCGAGCGCTCGGGGCCCGGCCGGGTCGGGTCCATCACCAGCCTCTACAGCGTTCTCCTGGAAGGCGACGGCACGCTGGATCCGGTCGCCGAGGAGATCCAGGCGCTTCTCGATGGCCATGTCTTCCTGTCGAACGAGCTGGCGCAGCGCAACCATTTCCCGGCCATCGACGTCCTGCGCAGTCGAAGCCGGCTGATGGATGCCGTCGTGCCGCCGGCGCACCGGGCTGACGCTGGCCGCCTTCGAGAGCTGCTTGCCCGCTACGCCGACATCGAGCTTCTCCTGCGCGTCGGGGAGTACCAAAAGGGCAGCGATGCCGTGGCGGACGAGGCGGTGGCGAAGATCGACGCCATCAATGCCTTCCTGCGACAACCGTCCGCCACGCACGAGGGCATCGAGAAGACACGCCAGCGCATGCGGGAGATCGTCAATGAAGGCGCCTGACACGATCGCCCGGCTGCGCGACCTCAGACGCCGCCGCGAAGAGCGCGCAACGGAAGAGGTGATCAGAAGGCAAGCCGCCGCGCAGCGGGCTGCGAGGGAGGTCGAGGAAGCGGCGGCCGCCGTCACCGAACACCTTCAGCGCACGGTCGACGCCGAAGATGCAGCGTTCGGTGCGCTTGTCGGACAGCCGGTGAAGGCTGCCAGCCTGTATCGGCTTCAGGGTCGGTTCGAAGTCGCCGCCAGCAAAACCGGGCAATTGCGAGAGAACGAGAAGATGGCCGGCGTAGCCGAGCAGCGACGCAAAGTGGAGCTGTCGGTAGCCCGCAAGGATCATCGCGCGAGCATGAGGGCCCTGACGAAGCTGGACGGGCTGCTGGAGCACCTGACCAGGCGCACCGCACGTCGTCGCCTGGCGCTTGCCGAGCTTTCCGAGGAGGAGGAGCGCGGTCCATCGCGCTTGCCCACAGAACGATAGCCCCAATCCGTGATCGTGAATATGGATCTGATGCCTCAAGCCTTCGCGTCGGCAAAAAGGAAAACGCGGTCAAAACCGGCGAAGCGCGCGGCCGCACGGTCGAGCGTCGGCGAGCTGCTGACGTTGGAATCCGTTGCGCCGGTTGACGTCGGTGCATTGAACGCCTTCTACCGCCGCCGCGCTCCCGCGGAGATCACGATTGCGGGGAAAGCCATGGCGATCGCGGCGGTCTGGCCGGCACCGAACCTTGCCAACGAGCAGCTTTGTACCATTGCGCTCACCGTCGGGGACGCCGTCGTCAACTTGCGCCTGCCGCTTTCTGTTGTCGAACGGGGCTTGGCCAGGGCGGACGAACTCCTCGACGTGCAACGATTGGCGCCTGCTCACGCCGCTCTGCTGCTGGAGGCCACGTTCGAGGACGATCTCGCTTGGATCGAGGGCAGGCTGGGCGAGAGGATCGCGATTACCTCGATCGCACCGGGAGATGCCGTTTCGGGCGAGATCCCATTCGCCTTTGTCCTGACCGGCAAGGATGAAGCGATCGACTGCGTCTTGCATGCTGACGACGGCGGTCTGGCGGCGCGGATCGGCCGCCTTCTCGACGAGCTCGGCAAGGCGAGGCCGCCGATCCCGGCTGGATTTCCGCTGCCGGTCCACCTTCGGCGGGGCCCGCTTGCGATCACCCTTGGCGAGTTGCGGAGCCTGCAGCCTGACGATGTGGTGCTTTTCAGGGATGCAGAGGAGGAACGCATGGCGGCGCTGGTGATTGCCGAGCGCCTCTATGCGCCGGTGGCCCTGACTGCCGATGGGCCGCAATTGCTTGCCGCGCCGACCGCAATCGCCGGATCGAATTGGGAGTGGACCATGAACGAGAACACGCCGCCGCCAGCCGGCCGGACCTTGGAAGAGTCGACCTTGGATGAGCTGCCGGTCGCGCTTGCCTTCGAGATCGGCCGCACGGCCATGCCGCTCGGCGAGGTAAGGCAGCTTGCGCCCGGCTCTGTCGTTGCCCTCGCCGATGTCACGGAGGCGAGTGTCGACATCATCGCCAACGGCAAGCGTATCGGTCGTGGCG
>NZ_RZOS01001029.1:0-808 GCF_004022605.1 Mesorhizobium sp. M4B.F.Ca.ET.089.01.1.1 | reverse complement strand
CTTCACGGCTCCTCGCCGGCGACGTTGTTCCGCCGAAGACCACTCCGCAAGGGGACGAGCGCCTTTCCATCCTCTACGATCTCGACTGGGACGAGGACGCCCGCCTTGCCGAATGGCGGCAGGTCCTCGATCGTACATCGGAGTTGCCGGCGGTGCTGCGGGCTGCACTTGCGCTTGAAGCTTGGGCCGACATCGAGGTGCTGCAGCGCGGCGCCTGGATCGGCGGGTTGCTGGTTGGCGCGATGCTTCGAGAAGAGGGCGTCACCGCCAACCATCTCGCTTGCCTGCATCTCGGCGCCCAGAAGATTCCACGTGAGCGCCGGCGGTCGCGCGCGAGCACCGAGCGGGTGGCCGCATTCATCGATGCGATCCGCGAGGCGGCCGTCGCCGGGCTGAAGGAGCATGATCGCCTGCTTCTCGCCAGAGAGCGGATGGAGCGCGTGCTGCGGGGCCGCCGCTCCAGCTCGAAGCTGCCTGCCCTGATGGATCTTGTGCTTTCCCGGCCGATGGTTTCCACCAGCATGGTACAGGCGGCGTTGAAAGTGTCCCGGCAGGGCGCGCTCGATCTTGTCGGCGCATTCAGCTTGCGCGAGCTGACAGGCCGGGGAAGTTTCCGGGCCTGGGGGATAATTTAGGCGCGCAGCGCATCGTCGGCTATACAGAGGCGCCACGTCTGGCGCATTCCGATTCGACACCAGCGAACATCCGAAATGGCCGATCCCGAAATCCATCTCTACATCGATGACACTGGGGGCCGCGACCCAGACAGGGAGCCGCTGGTGAAGCGCCGTGACGAGATGGATTGTTT
>NZ_RZOS01001028.1:0-810 GCF_004022605.1 Mesorhizobium sp. M4B.F.Ca.ET.089.01.1.1 | reverse complement strand
TTGCCGGGACGAATAAACGGTGCCCTTGGAATTCCAGAACAGCCGCACGGCCTTGCCGACCAGGTTTTCGTAAGGGACGAATCCGACAGTGAATCGACTGTCTGAAGCATTGTCCCGATTGTCGCCAAGCACGAAATAGTGGCCTTCGGGCACCTCGAACACGCGCGTGTTATCACCAACGGAATTGTCCGCCAGGTCGAGAACGAAATGGCTGACACCGCCTGGCAAGGCCTCGCGTTGAAGCTTGGCCGGCTGCGACATCTCCTCGTACGGGAACGTGCCGGCATCCTCGAGACCGACGGGCACATCGTTGATGTGGAGCACGCCGTCGACCATCTGGATTTTCTCGCCCGGCAAGCCGACGATCCGCTGGATATAGTCGATGCTTGGGTCGGACGGGAATTTGAAGACCACGACATCGCCACGCTTGGGCTCTGCGCCGAACATGCGTCCTTCGATCGGCAGCAGAGTGAACGGCACGCTGTAGCGGCTGTAGCCGTAGGCGAATTTGGAGACGAAGACATGGTCGCCCTCCTGCAGTGTCGGCACCATGCTGCCGGAGGGAATCGAGAACGGCTGGAACAGGAACGATCGGATCAGTAAGGCAGGCACCGACGAGGTGAGCAGGACGAGCACCAGCACCGAAAGCCCGTGCGCATACCATTTGTCCGGCTTGAAGCGATGTGCAAAGGGCACGACGAGCGCCACCCACAGGATCATCAACACGAACCCTGAAAGATTGGCCAGCCCGGCAAGATCGGTGCCCGGCAGCACCGGAAACCCGATATAGACAGCCGCGACGCCGAGGGC
>NZ_RZOS01001027.1:0-810 GCF_004022605.1 Mesorhizobium sp. M4B.F.Ca.ET.089.01.1.1 | reverse complement strand
TACCAAGATTGGGCAATGGCCGTCGAAGGACCTGGCCGCGTTCTACGGCAAGCAACACGAAGAACTGAAGCCCAATCCAAAAGGCGGTGCACCCCGGCGCTATCGTCACTGGGACCGCCGTCTCATCACCCAGCCCGGTGACCGCGAAATGATGACTCGCGATGAAACCCAGCGGGCATGCCCGGATATCCTTATCACCAACTACTCGATGCTCGAATACATGCTGATGCGGCCGATCGAGAGGTCCATTTTCCGGCAGACGAAGGAGTGGCTGCACGCTGACAGCGCCAATGAGCTGATTCTGGTACTGGATGAGGCGCACATGTATCGGGGCGCTGGCGGTGCGGAGGTTGCACTGCTGATCAGACGCTTGCTCGCACGTCTTGATGTACCGCGGGAACGCGTGCGCTTCATCTTGACCAGCGCCAGCTTGGGGCAGGGTACAGCGGCTGAGGCAGCGATCGACGAGTTCGCCCGCAATCTCACTGGATTGCCGCGCCAATCGCGGCGTGGGTTCGCGGTTATCACACCGGTACGCGCGAACAGCGCCACGGCAGCGGCCAACCTAGCGACCGCGTGACCGACTTGCTCGCGGTTTTTGATTTGGCAGCTTTCGAACAATATGCAACCCATCCAGAGACTGCGCGAGACGCGGTGGCCGCATTGGCCGCTGGGTTGGGCTGGTCAGAACCAACGTCGGCGGAAGACCTGCCCGACTACCTGTTTGCCAACCTTACTGGTTTTCCAGTGCTCGAAAGGCTCATCGAGCTTGTATCCGGCAAGGCCCTCGCACTGGATGCCCTGCAGGAG
>NZ_RZOS01001026.1:0-816 GCF_004022605.1 Mesorhizobium sp. M4B.F.Ca.ET.089.01.1.1 | reverse complement strand
CTTACTGGGGCTCTGATGTTTGCTTTTTCTGGCGATATCCTGATCGAAGACGAATTCCTCCGCGACGGCTTGCAGAACGAGGCGCGGCTGTTCTCGCTCGAAGAAAAGCTGCGTTTCGTCGAGGCGCTGGAGAGAGCAGGGGTCCGTCGCATCCAGGTCGGCTCTTTTGTGCACCCGAAATGGGTGCCGCAGATGGCCAATACCGATGCGCTTTGCGAACGGATCAGCCGGAAGGCGGGCGTGACCTATACAGCCCTTGTGCTGAACACGGCAGGACTGGATCGTGCCCTTGGCGTGGGGCTGACGCATCTGTCGATCTCGATTTCGGCCTCCGAGATGCATTCGCAGAAGAACACAAATCGCAGCGTGGGCGAAGGCCGCGCGGCCATCGGACCGGTCATCGAAAGGGCGCTGGCCGAAGGCCTAACGGTGCGGGCGGGTATCCAGTCGGCGCTCGGCTGCGGCTTCGAAGGGCGAGTCGATCCTGCGCGGGTGATCGATATCGCGCGGGATTTCGCCCGGTTGGGCGTGCAGGAGATCAACATCGCAGACACCGCGGGGTTGGCCAATCCGCGCCAGGTCTTCACGCTTTGCCGACGGCTGGCCGAGGAGATCGGCCCTGAGGTCGCGCTGTCTTTGCATCTGCACGACACGCGGGGCCTAGGGCTGGCCAACATGCTGGCAGGCATTGAAGCCGGGGTGCGGATCTTCGATGCCTCGCTCGGCGGCCTTGGTGGATGCCCCTTCGTGCCCAAGGCCACAGGCAACATCGCCACTGAGGACGCGGCCTTCGCCTGCGAGGAGATGGGTCTTTCG
>NZ_RZOS01001025.1:0-817 GCF_004022605.1 Mesorhizobium sp. M4B.F.Ca.ET.089.01.1.1 | reverse complement strand
GGGTGATCATGATGATCATGGCGCTTGCCACGCCGTTCTCGTTTATCCTAGCCGTTGAGCAGATCCCGACGCTCGCGGCGGACTGGATCTCAGGATACTCCTCCGGGCCGGTAGTGACAGTGCTACTGATCCTCTTCGTACTTTCTGCGGTCGGGTTCTGGCTCGATCTCGGTCCGTCGCTAATAATCATGACACCGATCCTCGTGCCCATCGCGCGGGATGCGGGCCTCCAGCCCTTCCAGACCGGCGTCCTTTTCACCATCACACTTGGCGCCGGTCTCTTCACGCCGCCGGTCGGCACTAACATCACCGTGGTCTGCAACATCGCTAAGCTTGACATGTACGTCGTTTCAAAATGGCTGATGCCGTATTGGATCGCCAGCTTAGTCTGCATCGCCGGCATCGCCTTCTTCCCAGGCATGACCGAGTGGCTGCCGTCCCTTTTCGGAATGTAATGACAATGACACATCTAATCTCGGGGATCTCGAGCGCCGTTCGCGCTTTGCGCGACGCCCACGGCCGGCCTCAGTGAATCCCTGGCGGCTTTCCTTTGAAATTAGAGTTGGAAACTAGAGAATGAAACATCTTGTCGGAGGCATCTCCAGCGCCGGGCGGGCCCTTCCGCTACTCGACGGCAGAGCGATCTTCATCGACAGGGCAAAAGGGCCGTATATCTGGACAGACGAAGGCGTGCGGATGACCGACACGGCTCTCGGATTTGGTGCCATCCTTCTCGGACATGCGGATCCGGCCGCCAATTCAGCCGTCGTCGAGGCCGTCGCAAAAGGCTCGATGCCTGCCTTCCCTCACGCCGGCG
>NZ_RZOS01001024.1:0-817 GCF_004022605.1 Mesorhizobium sp. M4B.F.Ca.ET.089.01.1.1 | reverse complement strand
CCACGATCGCGATCCGCCGCGTACGTCCGGTCAGCGTCCCGACGCGATCACGAAACCACTTGGCCAGGTCGCTGCCGGGCTGGTAGCGAAGCCAGAGCCAGGCAAGCTGGATCATCGTCGTTCTCGCGCGTGGGTTCCCGGCCCGACTGATCCGCCGATCCCTGTCCATGCCGCCGCTTTGGTAAGGCATCGGCGTGATGCCGACGTAGCTGGCGAGTTGCCGCCGGTTGTCGAACGAACGGTAGAATACCTCGCGCGTGAGAACGGCCGCGAAGTTCGCGCCGACGCCGCGGATAAGGCACAGGCTTGCAATCTTTCCGCAGGCCTGGTCTTTCGGATTGGCGTTGGCCGCCTCGTCTCGTTCAGCTTCGACCTCCCGGATCAACTCCAAGGTCATGACGAGCCGGCGACGCAGACGGTCCAGCTCGGCCCGAAGATGGTGCGCCAATTCCCGGCCGTCGCCGGTCCGGACTGCTGCAAGATCACGATCCCATGAGCGCAGGGAAGGCCTCTTGTATATACCCTGCGTGAACAGCAATGCTTGGATGCGGTTCTCGATGCGCAGCCTCTCCTGCACCAGGTGCTCGCGCTCGCGGTGAATGCGTTTGGCGTCCTCCTCATCTGGCGTGGGCACCCGCACCATGCTGCAGGCCTGACGGTCCCCTTGAAGGTAGGCGGCAAGCACGCGCAGCATGCCTTCCGCATCGAGCCGGCCGGTCTTGGCCCGACGGGCACGCCGATTGATGAGAATGCTGGTTGGCTCGATCACATGATTGGCGATGCCGTGCGTGGTCAGGAACCGATGGAGCCAGAAGCC
>NZ_RZOS01001023.1:0-822 GCF_004022605.1 Mesorhizobium sp. M4B.F.Ca.ET.089.01.1.1 | reverse complement strand
CCGCGAAGGCATCCGCCAGCGCGTCCTCGGCGCCGGCGACATCGCGCGTGCGCGCCGCGAGAAAGGCGACCAGCTTGCCGTAGCTTTGCCGGGCGGCCGCTTCCGCCGCCGCCCGCGCGATCTCCGGGCGATTGTCCATCACTGGGTCAATTCGCGGAGGGATAGTCGCTCATTTCCCAGATCGGCCGCACCTCGATCGTGCCGGCGCTGGCGCCCGGGCAGCGCGCCGCCCAGGCGATGGCCGCATCGGCGTCCTCGGCCTCGATCATGTAGAAGCCGGCGAGCTGCTCCTTGGTGTCGGCATAGGGGCCGTCGAGCACATTGGTCTTGCCGTCTGCCGTGCGCACCGCCGTTGCGGATTGCGTCGGCCGCAGCCGGTCGCCGGCGAGCCAGGCGCCGGATTTCTTCAAAGCCTCGGTATAGGCGCCATAGGCGGCGCTGATCTGGTAGGTCTTCTCGCTCGGCGCGGTCGCCATCGCGGCTTCGTTTGCGTAGATTAAAAGCATGTATCGCATGGTCTTCTCCCGTTTTCTCGAAGGCCGCGTCATCGCCGGCCTGACCAATGTCGCCTGGGCCAGGCGGATTTCGACAGGTGCTGCGAAAATCTTTCGACCCGCGCGGCGCCTCGCGCAAGCGGGCGGCGATGATCCGTGAATCTGCGAGGATTGTCGGGGGGCCGAATCTCGCCGCCGGCCGGGCCCCCACCAGCCCTGGCGGGATTCTAGCCGATCAGCCGCTCCCGCAGTTCCGGCGACGGGAGCTCGCAGCTGTCCGTCCTGCCGAGCAGGGCGTAGCGATTCTTGGCGATGCGGTCGTAGAACC
>NZ_RZOS01001022.1:0-824 GCF_004022605.1 Mesorhizobium sp. M4B.F.Ca.ET.089.01.1.1 | reverse complement strand
TCTTCGCCTGCGACCGTAGGGCCGCTGCCATTTGCGCCGCCGAGCCCGCCGGCGCCGTCCACAGCCTTGGCCTGGTCGAGCGAGATCAGCCCTGATTTGTAGCGTTGCGGAAATTCTTCCGGTGGCGGTTCGTCCGCGGGAGGCGGCGCGGCGGCCCGATCAGCAACCGGCGGAGGCGGCGGTGGAACGTTGAACTCCGTCGTATCGACCCTGGGTTCAACCGGTTCGGGCGGCGGCGGTATATTGATAATCGCCGGGTCGGGTTGCGACTCGGGCTTGTTCTGCTCGCGCACGAATGACGGGGGACGGAACGTCGTGGTCCGAAACTCCTCGTCGCCCTGGGTGATGTCATGAGAGGCTTCCTTGGCGGGCGAGAGAACGAAATAGGCGGCGACAACGCCACCGATTAAGAGCGCAGCACCGCCGAGCAGCTGATTGCGTTTGGCATTCTTGTTGGCGATGGCCGTATCGTCGCCAGCAAGCATGGCCTCTAATTCTGGAGATTGCTTCATCAGTTGCCGCTCCTCCAGCGCTTCTTAGCCTGGCGATCGGGAGCCGGGCCGAGGACGTCGGGGTCCGGGGTCCCGAAGTCGGGCTTTCGAAGGTTGAAAATGCACGTCCACTGATCGCCGTCGCGCAACGTGTATTGGGTGGCGACGCCATCGACGACGAGATATTCGCCCTCCTTGCGGAAGTTGCGCAGAGTCTCGGAAAAATCCGATTGAACGGCAAAGATCACCGGCGTGCGGCCGTCGAATTTGAAGAAGGTCTTCTTGCCGTCATCGAAGACCATCGACGGTTTCAGGGCCGCGTCACCCGAGAAC
>NZ_RZOS01001021.1:0-829 GCF_004022605.1 Mesorhizobium sp. M4B.F.Ca.ET.089.01.1.1 | reverse complement strand
GGTAAGGGAGGACCAATTGCCCTCGGGCATCATCTACAATGCCATTCGACGCTTTCACCCTGACACGCATGAATGGGACGGCAGTGAACTGACAGACCGCTATCTAGCCTGCCTCGCCGCCTATGCCGATGTGACCTACGTCGACAAGCGAACCTATGAAGCCTGCAGGCTTGCCCGGCAGAAATCGGAAACGTTTGCCGCCCTCGCTCGACATGTCGAAAAGGCCGGAAGCTATGAAGCGATACCCGGCCAGCTCGCGGCGCGGTTTGCGCAAGCGGCGACCACCTAACTTTCAACGCCCACCTTCAATACGGCACGTCGACCACGGCGCCTGGCTCCCGGTCGGCCAATCCCCAAAACCGCGTTACAGCACGCACGTAGCGCGCGAAGTCGCGGTCAGACAGCTGGATGCCTTCGCTGAGAATGGCATGCTCTTCCGACTTTGCAGCGACGGTGTTGTCCGCATAACGCCAAAGGTGAGGAGCACGGTCACGCAACTTGGTCAGAGAACCTCCGTCGCCATGCCGCACGGCGTTTCCCAGCAGGTGCAATTCCTCGATTGTCGCCCTTACTTGCCCTGTTTCCAGGTCAAGGCCATGACGCAAACCGGTCCCTCGGACAAGTTTATTGATTTCCACGGTGGCAATACCGGCACGCCGATCTTCCGGGACATGTATCCTCGCCCAAATCCGGAGCTGGCGCTCAAAGAGCCCGTCCAGCGTGAGCGCGAAGCTGCGCCGCGCTTCGAAAGCAAGCATGTTCGACGTGTGCATATGGGCGTGATCGAGAAACTCCGCCGTAGATGCCGCAGGCCCACTGATCTTTACGC
>NZ_RZOS01001020.1:0-831 GCF_004022605.1 Mesorhizobium sp. M4B.F.Ca.ET.089.01.1.1 | reverse complement strand
GCACATGGAACAGGTGCTGTCCTACATCCAGAGTGGCGTAGACGAGGGCGCTACACTTTTGCTCGGCGGCAGCCGTGTCACGGAGAACGGCCTGGGCAACGGCTTCTATGTCGCCCCCACGATCTTTTCCGACGTCACCCCGGATATGACGATCTTCCGCGAAGAGATTTTCGGGCCGGTTCTGGCTGTCACCCGTTTCGCCAGCGTGGATCAGGCGATCGCCTTTGCCAACGATACGAATTATGGACTCGGCAATGGTGTCTGGACGAAGGACATAGACAAGGCGATCCGCGTTTCACGCGAACTCCGCAGCGGGACGGTGTATGTGAACACCTTTCTCGAGACCGCTGTTCAGCTTCCGTTCGGAGGGTTCAAGGAGAGCGGAATCGGTCGTGAAAACGGCCTGGACGGATTGCTCGAGTTCACCGAGGTAAAGTCGACCTTTATCAAGCTAGGGCAGCGCCCGCACGCCTTGCCGCACACCGTGGCGAACTGACACGTAAGGAGTGACCCTCGGTGGTAGACAAGAAGACGTTCGATTACATCGTCATCGGCTCCGGCTCGGCAGGTTCGGTAATCGCTTCTCGCCTCGCCGAAGACCCTTCCACGACTGTTCTTCTTTTGGAAGCAGGGCCATCGGATCAGCATATCTACATCCGCATGCCGGCGGCCCTCGGCTTCCCGTTGATGAACGACCGCTTTAACTGGTTCTACAATTCGGAGCCGGAACCACATCTGCAGGGACGGATCGTTCATGAGGCGAGGGGGCGGGTGCTTGGCGGCTCGTCCTCCATCAATGGCATGAATTGGGTCCGCGGCAATCCCTGGGAC
>NZ_RZOS01000101.1:0-15513 GCF_004022605.1 Mesorhizobium sp. M4B.F.Ca.ET.089.01.1.1 | reverse complement strand
CTTCTCGACGCCCATGTCGCCGGTGATGACGCCGGTGACGGCGCCGGCATCGTTGTAGACGAGGCTTGCGGCGGCAAAGCCCGGATAGATCTCGACGCCCAGCGCCTCTGCCTTGGTCGCCAGCCACCGGCAGACATTGCCGAGCGAGACGATGTAGTTGCCGTGATTGTTCATCAGCGGCGGCATCAGGATGTTGGGCAGGCGGAACGAGCCGGCGGGGCCAAGGACCAGGAAATGATCATCGGTCACCGGCGTCTTGAACGGGTGCCCTTCCTCCTCGCGCCAGCCCGGCAGAAGGCGGTCGACGCCGATCGGATCGACGACGGCGCCCGACAGGATGTGGGCGCCGACCTCGCCGCCCTTTTCCAGCACGACGACGGAAAGCTCGGGATTGACCTGCTTCAGGCGGATCGCCGCGGCGAGGCCGGCCGGACCCGCGCCGACGATCACCACGTCGAATTCCATGCTCTCGCGTTCGATATCGCTCATCGACCCCTCACTGGCTTGCCGCGCTTTCCCGCATTGTGCTGGCTCATGCGCTGCATAGCGCATCAATTCGCGACGGGAAACCGGCGCTTAACGGACAAAGCCGATTTCGACAAAAAGTCGCGCCCGGCAGGCAAGAACCATTTCCCTCAACGTTTTTCAATTGTTCCATGGCTTGCTTATCGGCAATACTTCGCGCCATGCGCACGCCTGAGCCATCCGGCTTCTCATTGACGCGCTTCTTCTCCACGCCCGGCCAGCTTTGCCGCGCGGTTCTTCCGCTCCTCTCGCTGCTGGTCCCGACCGCGGCCGATGCCGATCCGCAAAAGGTGTGGGCGACCGGCGCCTATTCCTTTTCCGACGAGCTCGGCGGCTTCCACATCACCGGCGCTTCCGGCATCGGCACCAAGGAGGATCCGATCGTCATCACCGAAGAGCTGAATTCGGCAACGCCGGTGACGCTGACCATCCGCACCACCAAGCCGATCGAGGCGTTCGGCAAGGCCGGCGAGGTCGCCAACGGCATCATGTACATGCGCATCAAGGCCCTCAACAATAGCGGCCAGGCCTGGGTGGAATTCCAGTTCGAGCTGCAGGAGATCCTCGACCAGCCGAGCGTGTTCGGCGACGGCCTGTCCTTCGACCAGCGCAACAAGTCGCCCGACAACATCGTGTCGAGCAACTTCGCCGACTTCGACCGCGACTTCGAACCCTATGACCGGCTCCTGTTCAAGAACGGCAAGATCGACCCGCTGAAGACGGGCAGCTTCGAATTCCTGATCACCGACTACACGCCGCGCTGGACGTTCTACTTGGTGCAAGACCCGCGCATACCGACCGGCTGACGCAGCCAACCTTGCAAATCGCCGCCGCCGGGACGATGGTGGCGCCATGATTGCCGCCTCCCCCAACACCCCCGCCGAGATCGCCGAGCTGCTCGCCTTCTATGCCAGCGCCGGCGTCGACGAGGCGCTGGAGGATGCGCCGATCAACCGCTTCGCGGAGGTTCGGCCGAAGCAAGCCGAGCGCGCGTCGGCACCGGCCGCGCGCGAAAGCACGGCTCCGGAACGGCCAGCATCGGAGCCAGGCCCCGACGCCAACAGAGCGCCGCAGCGGCCTGCGGCAGCGCCCGGGCTCGACGCAAGCAAGGTGCCGGACGCGCCGGCGCGCTCGATGCCGGCAACCGCAGCGGTGCCCGACGAAGCGCAGGCCCTGCTGGCGCGGCAGATGGCGGCGAGCGCCTCGACGCTTGACGAGCTTCGCCAGCACATGGCGGGTTTCGACGGCTGCAACCTCAAATTCACCGCCAAGAACCTGGTCTTCGCCGATGGCAACCCGAACGCGGAGCTGATGCTGGTCGGCGAGGCGCCGGGCCGCGACGAAGACCTCGAAGGCCTGCCCTTCGTCGGCCGCTCCGGCCGGCTGCTCGACCGCATGCTGGCAGCAATTGGCCTCGACAGGAATTCGGCCTACATCGCCAACGTCATCCCCTGGCGGCCGCCGGGCAACCGGACGCCGACGCCGCACGAAACCGAGATTTGCCGGCCGTTCATCGAAAGGCAGATCGAGCTGGTCAATCCGAAAGTGCTGGTCAATCTCGGCGGCCCCTCGGCCAAGACCCTGCTCAACACCACCGAGGGAATCTTGAGGCTGCGCGGCAACTGGCGCACGCATACGACGGCGTCCGGCACCGTCATTCCGGCGATGCCGACGCTGCATCCGGCCTATCTCTTGCGGACGCCGGCGCACAAGAAGCTCGCCTGGCGGGATTTTCTCGAGGTGAAGGCGAAGCTGCGGGAGTTGGGGTGAAGCGCTCCCTTCTCCCATAGGGGAAGACGGGAAAGCAGCGCCATAACCTCCCAGGTAATTGAATTACTCCCCTCCCCGCCTTAGTCCTTCCCCTATGACCACATCCGAAATTTCCGCAGGCAGCCTCATCCGCGAGTGGCGCGCGCGCCGGCGCATGAGCCAGCTCGACCTCGCCATGGAGGCCGAGATCTCGCAGCGGCATCTCTCCTTCGTCGAAAGCGGCCGCGCCCAGCCCTCGCGCGAAATGGTGCTGCACCTTGCCGAGCAACTTTCAATCCCGCTCCGGCAGCGCAACCAACTGCTCTTGGCGGCGGGCTTCGCGCCGAGCTTCAGCGAGAAGCAGCTCTCCGATGCCGCGCTGGCGCCGGCAATGGCGGCAGTGGAGACGGTGCTCCGGGGCCACGAGCCGTTCCCGGCGCTGGCCGTGGACCGCCACTGGAATCTCGTCTCGGCCAATGCGGCAATCGCCCCATTCCTCGCCGATGTTTCCGAGCCGTCGCTGCTTGCGCCGCCGGTCAATGTGCTGCGGCTCAGCCTGCATCCGGGCGGCGTTGCGCCGCGCATCGTCAACCTCGCCGAATGGCGGGCACATCTGCTCGAACGGCTGAAGCATCAGAACGACGCCATCGGCGACCCGGTGCTGATCGAGCTGGAACGGGAATTGCGGGCCTATCCGTCCGGGCTGAAGAGGGCGCGGCCGGCCCCGGTCGAGCCGAGCGGTATCGTGCATCCGCTCCGGCTCGCGCATGGCGATCAGGTGCTGTCCTTCATCAGCACGATCACCGTCTTCGGCACGCCGCTCGATGTCACGCTGTCGGAATTGGCGATCGAATCCTTTTTCCCGGCGGACGAGCAGACGCGGTCGACGTTGGTGCGGCTGGCGAAGGAGCGGGCCGAGCGGTCTTGATCACCCCTGCGGCGGCGTCGCCCTTCTCGTTCGGGTGCGTTCAAGCCCAAGCTGGCGTTCGCGCCAGATGATGAAGATACCGGCCGCCACCACGATCAGACCGCCGGCCAGCGTGTTGAGCGAAGCGACATCGCCGAACACCAGATAGCCGACGACGACGCCGAGGATCATCGAGGTGTATTCGAAGGGCGCCACGACCGAGGCCTCGGCATGGCGGTAGGCCGAAGTCATCAGGATCTGGCCGAGCCCGCCGCAAAAGCCGGCGACAACCAGAAGGGCGGCCTGCGTCGGCGTCAACGCCTGCCAGCCGAAGGGCACCGAAAACAGCGCCATGACGCTCGCCGTCACCGAGAACCAAAGCACGATCGTCGCCGTCTTCTCGGTCTGGACGAGGTTGCGCACCAGAAGCATGGCGACGGCCGAGATCGCGGCGGCGGCGAAGGCGGCGATGACGCCCAGCAACTCCTGGTCATCGAGCGCCGCGCCCGAGCGCAGCAGCGTCAGCTCCGGCCAGGAGATGATCAGGACGCCGACGAGGCCGACAGCGACCGCGCTCCAGCGGTAGACGCGGATCGCCTCGCCGAGGAAGATCGAGGAGAACACCACCACCAGCAGCGGCTGCGCGTAGTTCAACGTGATCGCTTCGGGCAGCGGCAGCCTGGTCAGCGCGAAGAAGCCGAGCCCCATGGCGCCGACGCCGACAAGGCCGCGCGCGACGTGGTTGAACGGCCGTTTCGTGGCGAATGCCGTGGCCAGATGCCCCCTGGACGCCAGGAAGGCGATGATCGGGAAGATGGCGAAGAAGGAGCGGAAGAAAACGATCTGCCCGGCGGGCACATCGCCGGCCGCCTTGATGCAGGTCTGCATGCCGACAAAGACCGCCACCGAGACGATCTTCAGCGCGATGCCCCGCAGCGTGCTGTGGTGGCCGGCGTGTCCGCCGTCGCCTTCCGGCTCCGCCCCGCCGCTCACCTTTGCGATGCGTCCCGGATCGCTGTCCAGATGCGCGCCGGCGTGGCCGGCATCTCGATATGCCTGATTCCGTGGGCGCGCCAGAGCGCGTCGGTCACCGCATTGAGCGCCGCCGGCGTGGCGCCGATCGTGCCGGCCTCTCCTGCCCCCTTGATGCCCAGCGCATTGGTGGTCGAAGGCACGTTGCGGGTCTCGAAGTGGAAGAACGGGAAATTGTCGGCGCGCGGCATGGCATAATCCATGAAGCTTGCCGTCAGGAGCTGGCCGTCCTCGCCATAGACGGTGTTCTCGGTCAGGGCCTGGCCGATGCCCTGGACGACGCCGCCATGCACCTGGCCGGCAAGCAGGATCGGATTCACGGTGACGCCGAAATCGTCGACGATGGTGTAGCGCAGGATCTCGGTGGCGCCGGTGTCGGGATCGATCTCGACCTCGCAGATATGGGTGCCGTTGGGATAGGTGCACTCGTCCTGGACGAATTCGCCGAAGCCCTTGAGGTCGTCCGGGGTTTTCGCCGCCCTGGCGACGCCGGCGAAATCGATCGCGCGATCGGTGCCGACGATGCGGGCGACGCCGTCGGACAGTTCGATGTCACCGGCCGAGGCTTCGAGCTCGTCGGCCGCGATGCGCTTGATCTTGTTCGCCAGATCCTCGCCAGCGCGGGACGCCGAAACACCGCCGAGCGGGATCGAGCGCGAGCCGCCGGTACCGCCGCCAGCCTTCAGATCGTCGGTGTCGCCCTGGCGGACATGGATCTTCTCGATCGGCAGGTCGAGCTTCTCCGACAGGAACTGCGCATAGGCCGTAGCATGGCCCTGGCCGTTGGTCTGCGTGCCGATCTTCAGCGTCACCGTTCCATCGCCGTTGAGCTCGACAAAAGCCGGCTCGGAGCCCGGGAAGGCGCAGGCCTCTATATAGGTCGCCATGCCGATGCCGCGGATCCTTCCCGCCACCTTCGACTGTTCGAGCCGCTGCGGAAACGCCTTCCACTCCGCCCGCTCGATGGCGCGGTCCATGTGGCCGGCGAACTCGCCGGTGTCGTAGAGGCGGCCGGTCTGGGTGCGATATGGGAACTGCTCGGGGCGGATGAAATTGCGGCGGCGGATCTCCTCGACGGGCAAGCCCAGATCATGCGCGCAGGCATCGACCAGCTTCTCCAGCAGCAGCGCCGCTTCCGGGCGGCCGGCGCCGCGATAAGCATCGACCGGACAGGTGTTGGTGTAGAGGCCGGTCACCGAGACGTCGATCGCCCCTATGTCGTAGACGCCTGTCGACATGGTGACTCCGACATAGGGGATGAACGGACCATATTGCGAAACATAAGCGCCGATATTGGCCAGCAGCTCGACCTTCATGCCGAGGAAGCGGCCGCCCTTGTCGAGCGCCATCTCGGCCTTGACGACATTGTCGCGCCCCTGGGCGTCGCTGAGGAAATGCTCGGTGCGATCGCCGGCCCATTTGACCGGCCGTCCGAGCCGTTTGGCGGCCTCCAGCACCAGCGGATACTCGCGATAGACGAAGGCCTTCGGGCCGAAGCCGCCGCCGACGTCCGGCGTGATGATGCGCAGCTCGCTCTTCTTGATCTTGAACAGCTCGGCGATGATGTACTGCATCGAATGCACGCCCTGCGACCCAGTGGTCAGCACGAAGCGGCTTTCGGCCGCGTTCCATTCGCCGATCGCCGAACGCGGCTCCATGTAGTTGCAGACCAGCCGGTTGTTGATGAATTCGATGCGGGTGATGTGGGCGGCCCTGGCGAAGGCAGCCGCGGTCTTCTGCTTGTCGCCGATATGGTAGGTGAAGGCGCGGTTGGAGCCGAGTTCCGGCCAGACCAGCGGCGTGCCTTCATCCAGCGCCGTGGCGGTGCCGGAAGCGGCATCCTCGCTGTCATAGTCGACCTCGATCAGCTCGGCCGCGTCCTGCGCCAGCGCGCGGCTGTCGGCGACGACGAAAGCCACCGCATCGCCGACATAGTTGACCCTGTCGCCGCACAGGATCGGGATGTCGCGGGTCGGCGCCCTGGTGCCGTCGGGCTGGCGCTGCATGACGCCGGATTTGAGCTTGCCGAGATGGGCGAGGTCCTTGCCGGTCAGCACAAGATGCACGCCCGGCGCCGCTGACGCCGCTTCGGTGGATGTGATGGTGAAGCCCGCCTTGGCGACAGGCGAGCGCAGCACATAGCCATGCAGCAGGCCGGCCGGCTTGATGTCATCGGTATAGCGGCCCTCGCCCTTGAGGAAGGCCTGGTCTTCGCGACGCAACACGGAGGCGCCCATGCCGAATTTCGGTGTGACGACGGTCATGAATGCCTCGCGATGACGGTGGGGGGATGGATGCCTGAAATAGGCATAGGCGCAGTTTTGTCGAGTGACCGTTTCGTGTAAAGAGCGCGAACCTCGAATTTTTTGGACCAGCGGGCCCGTTTGCCGCGCCGGGAACAGACAGGAAAACCCTTGGGAATGCGCACCGATACCGGCCATGTCTTCAAGCTCGAAGACTATCGCCCCAGCGACTATCTCATTTTGCAGACCAGCCTCGTTTTCCGCCTTTCCCCCGAGGCCACCCGCGTCATCGCCACGCTCACCATCGAGCGGCGCGAAGGCGTTGCCGCAACGGCGCCGCTGGTGCTCGACGGCGACGGGCTGACGCTGCTCGGCATTGCCATTGACGGCCGTGACCTCCAGCCGGAGGACTACGCGGCGACGCCGGACGAACTCGCCGTCCTGAAGCCGCCGGCCGCCTCCCGCTTCGAGCTGGTGCTGGAAACCGAAATCGCGCCGGCGCGCAATGAAGCGCTGATGGGGCTCTATCGCTCCAGCAATGTCTATTGCACGCAGTGCGAAGCCGAGGGTTTCCGGCGCATCACCTATTTCCTCGACCGGCCGGATATCCTCTCGATCTACACGGTGCGCATCGAGGCGCCGCACAACGAAGCGCCGCTGCTTTTGTCGAACGGCAATCCTGTCGAAAGCGGCGTGCTTGCGGATGGCTGGCACTATAAGGTCTGGCACGACCCCTTCCCCAAGCCGTCCTACCTGTTCGCGCTCGTGGCAGGCGCGCTCGGCAAGGTCGCCGACAGCTTCACCACGCTGTCCGGCCGCACGGTCGAGCTCGGCATCTATGTCGAGCCGGGCAAGGAACGGCTCGCCGGCTATGCGATGGATGCGCTGAAGCGCTCGATGAAATGGGACGAGGAAGCCTTCGGCCGCGAATACGACCTCGACGTCTTCAACATCGTCGCCGTCTCCGACTTCAACATGGGCGCGATGGAGAACAAGGGCCTCAACATCTTCAACGACAAGTATGTGCTGGCCGACGAGGAGACCGCGACCGATGCCGACTTCGCCAATATCGAGGCGATCATCGCGCATGAGTATTTCCACAATTGGACTGGCAACAGAATCACTTGCCGCGACTGGTTCCAGCTCTGCCTGAAGGAGGGGCTGACCGTTTACCGCGACCACGAATTCTCCGCCGACCAGCGCTCGCGGGCGGTCAAGCGCATCGCCGAGGTGCGCACGCTGCGCGCGCACCAGTTCCCCGAGGACCAGGGGCCGCTGGCGCATCCGGTCAGGCCGCGCCGCTACCGCGAGATCAACAACTTCTATACGGCGACCGTCTACGAGAAGGGTTCGGAAGTGGTGCGCATGATCCGCACCATCCTCGGCGCCGAAGCGTTTCGTGCCGGCATGGACCTCTATTTCGAGCGCCATGACGGAGAGGCGGCGACCATCGAGGATTTCCTGAAAGTGTTCGAGGACGCCTCGGGGCGCGACCTGTCGCAATTCGCGCTTTGGTACCATCAGGCGGGCACGCCGAACCTGACCGTCAGTTCCTCGCACAACGCACGGGCAAAGGAGTTCACGCTGGAGATCGAGCAGTCGGTGCCGCCGACGCCGTCGGAGAGCCGCAAGCGGCTGATGCACATTCCGCTCGGCTTCGGTCTGGTCGGTGCCGGCGGCAAGCCCGTCTCTTACGATGACGTCGAGGGCGCCACCGTCGAGGACGGCGTCATCCACATCCGCAAGCGCCGGCATGTCGTGCGCTTCACTGGCGTCGCCGAGCGCCCGGCGGTGTCGCTCAACCGCGGCTTCTCGGCACCGGTCACGCTGTCGGTCGAGCAGAAGACCGACGACCAGTTCTTCCTTGCCGGCCATGACAGCGACAGTTTCTCGCGCTGGCAGGCCTTCAACACGCTGCTCACCGATGCGCTGATCGCAGCCTTCCGCCAGGTGCTCGGCGGCAAGCCGCCGGCCTTTGCCCAGCGGCTCACCGAACTTGCCGGCAGGATCGCCGCCGACGAGACGCTGGAGCCGGCCTACCGGGCGCTGGCGCTTTCGCTTCCGGGCGAAGCCGACATCGCCCGCGACATCGGCAAGGGCATCGATCCCGACGCCATCTTGGCCGCCCGCGAGGCGCTGGCACTGGCCATTGCCAGGGCGAACCGGGAAAACTTCACCGGCCTCTACGAGCGGCTTGCCGACAAGGGGCCAATCAGCCCCGATGCGGCGAGTGCGGGCCGGCGGGCGCTGCGCAACATCCTGCTCGACTACCTGGCGCTGCTGCCGGAAGGCGCCGCGCTTGCGGCAACTCACTTCCGCTCCGCCAGCAACATGACCGACCGCGCGGCCGCGCTGACCGTGCTGGCGCACCGCCATGCCGGGTCGGCCGAAGCGCAACAGGCGCTGGCCGATTTCGAGGCGAAGTACCGCAACGATGCGCTGGTGATGGACAAATGGTTCCAGATCCAGGCCGGCGTGCCCGGCTCGAAGACCGTCGAGACGGTGCGCGCGCTGACCGGGCATCCGGCCTTCTCGATGGCCAATCCGAACCGTGTGCGCTCGCTCATCGGCACCTTCTCCAGCGCCAACCAGACCGGCTTCCACCGCGCCGACGGCGAAGGCTATCGCTTCTTCGCCGAGACCGTGCTCGAGGTCGAGAAACGCAATCCGCAGGTGGCGGCCAGGCTGGCGACCGCGTTGCGCTCCTGGCGCTCGCTGGAGCCGGGGCGCCAAGCCAAGGCCAGGGAGGCGCTGCTTGCGATCGCAGGCACGGAAAAGCTGTCGGCGGATCTAAGGGATATCGTCGAGCGAACGCTGGCGTGACTAGCGATCTCCCCCCTCGTGGGGGAGATTGGCAGTTTCGACGAATTTCAATCAATTTTTAATCTTTTTTGGCCGCGCCTCTGGACAAGGCGAATCACCTTTGATTCTTTAATGACGATTCGGACGTGCGGCGTAACCGGATCATCAAGCAGAGGGAATTCGGGGAGTAGCCATTTATGGCCAAGGCGGACGCGTGGGGCGCGCCCGGAGGGAAGGCTTTTGAGCGTCGCAAGGCGCGACGCGACGGTCTTGCCGGCAATACGCGGCTGATCGCCGAACCCGCCTATCGGCGGCTGCTGGCGGCCGAGCCGTGGCTGCGCCGTTCGATCCCTGCCCTCATCATCATCTTCCTGATCGTCATCGCCGCGCTGCGCGTCCTGTCGCTGATGAACGAGCGCGACGAGGTCGAGCGCGACGCCAAGGCAATCCTTTCGCTGGCGGTGGGTCAGATGGCGAGCGCGATCGCCGCCGACCCGAATGCGGCCACCGTCAGCGCGGCGGACCTGATGGAGAGCACCGGCCGCCAGGGCGCCATGGGCCGCAGCCATGTGCTGGCGATCACCGACGGCAGCTTCAAGATCATCGCCGTGTCGCCGCTGTCGAGCGGCTGGCAGGGGCGTTCGCTGGACAGCCTCGTTCTCGGCGGCCAGCCGCTGTTCATGTTCGGCGAGCGCGCCGGCGTCATGGAGGTCAGCATCGGCGGGCAGGACTGGTACGCGGCGGTGAGCCTGACGGCCAGCCGCAAGAACGCCGCCGCCGCTCTGGTGCCGAAAGACGCAGTCTTCGACAGCTGGCGCAAGACGGTCTCGCTCAACGTCACCCTGTTCGTGCTGACGGCCGGCGTGCTGATTATCATCCTCTACGCCTATTTCGGCCAGGCGGCGCGCGCCCAGGCCGCCGACCGCATTTACCTCGAGGCGCATCAGCGCATCGACATGGCGCTGGTGCGCGGCCGCTGCGGCCTGTGGGACTGGGACATGGTGCGCGGCAAGATGTACTGGTCGCGCTCGATGTACGACATGCTGGGTTACGAGCCTTGCGACACGATGCTGTCCTTCGGCGAGGTCGACGAGATCATCCATCCCGAGGACGGCGACCTGTTCGAGCTTGCCAACCGCATCGTCGAGCGCGAGATCGACCATATCGACCAGGTGTTCCGCATGCGCCACGCCGACGGCCAATGGGTATGGATGCGCGCGCGGGCCCAGGTGATCGACCCCGAGGCGCCGGAGATCCAGCTGATCGGCATCGCCGTCGACGTCACCGAGCAGCGGCATCTCGCGCTGCGCTCGGAGGCGGCGGATCTGCGCTTGCGGACCGCCATCGAGAACATCAACGAATCCTTCGTGCTGTGGGATGCCGCCGAGCGGCTGATCATGTGCAATTCCAAATACCAGAAGGACAACGGCCTGTCGGACCGCGACGTGATGCCGGGTGCTGTGCGCGCTGTGCTGGAGGAGCGGATGCTGGCCTTCGCCTCGGAGCGCAGGCTGGCCAACGCCAACGGTCCACAGGGCGGCTCGACGTTCGAGCGCCAGCTTGCCGACGGCCGCTGGCTGCAGGTCAACGAATTGCGCACCAGGGACGGCGGCACCGTCTCGGTCGGCTCCGACATCACCCAGATCAAGCTGCACCAGGAAAAGCTGGTCGACAGCGAACGACGGCTGATGGCGACGATCCACGACCTCAGCCTCGCCCGCCGGGCGGAAGAGGAGCGCGCCAGGGAACTGGTCGAACTCAACCGCAAATACATGAAGGAAACCGAACGCGCCGAGGCGGCGAACCGGGCGAAGTCCGAATTCCTGGCCAACATGTCGCATGAGCTGCGCACGCCGCTCAACGCCATCATCGGCTTCTCCGAATTGATGGAACAGGGCCTGTTCGGGCCGCTCGGCTCGCCGCGCTACGAGGAATATGCCACCGACATCAACGGCAGCGGCAAGTACCTGCTCGGCGTCATCAACGACATACTCGACATGTCGAAGATCGAGGCCGGCCAGTTCTCGATGGACCGCGAGGAGATCGACCTCTGCCCTCTGATCAAGGAGACGGTGCGCGTCATCTCGTTGCAGGCGGCGGAGAAGTCGATCACGGTGGAGACCCGCATCGCCGATGCGATGCGGCTGTTCGCCGACCGCCGCGCCATCAAGCAGATCGCCATAAATCTGCTTTCCAACGCCGTGAAGTTCACCGGTCAGGGCGGGCACATCTCGGTGCGGGCGCGCAGCGCTTCAGGAGCGCTGGTTCTGACGATCGAGGACAATGGATGCGGCATCCCCAAGGCGGCGCTGAGCAAGCTCGGCCGGCCGTTCGAGCAGGTGCAGAACCAGTTCTCCAAGAACCATGCCGGGTCGGGCCTTGGGCTCGCCATCTCGCGCTCGCTGGCCGAGCTGCAGGGCGGCGCGTTGAAGATCCGCTCGACCGAAGGCGTCGGCACGATCGTGTCGGTGCGCATCCCGCTGAAGAAGGCGACGCCTTCGGTAAAAGCTGCGGCTTAGTTTTTCAGCTTCGCGTGTTTCAGAATCCGGCTATGTCGGCGGGACAGCACCCCCTCTGTCCGGCAGGACAGAGGGGGGCGCGAAAGAACGTGGCCTTTCGAGAGTCCGGCACTCCAGTCGCCGGATCCAGATCATTCAGCCTCACTGCACGCCGTCGTCGCCGTCCCCGCCGTCCCACTGCCGATGACGTCCGAAGCGGCCGCCCTTCGGCAGTTCGCCCTTTTCGATCTTGCCGTCATTGTTCCTGTCCAGCATGGCGAACAGCTTCTTCTGGCGGCTCGTGATGTCGTCTGCGGTCAGCGTGCCGTCGCCCCTGGTGTCGAAGCGCGCGATGATGCGCCTTGCCATGCGCTCGAAGCGCGCCTTCTCCAGCGCGTCGGCGAGCTCGCCGACAGTCAGCTTGCCGCCATTCTCGGCGACGAGCTTCTTCAGCCGCGAGTCCATGGCGTCGGAGAACTGGTCGAAGGTGATGGCGCCGTTGGGGCCCTTCAGCGCCTCGTCGAGGCGCTGCATCATGTCGTCACGCATTTTGGCGCTGGCATTGTTTTCGGCATAGGCCGTGGTGCCGACAGCGCCCGCGAGCGCCATGAAAGCAAGGGCAAGCTTGGTAGACTTTCTCATGGTCTTCTCCTGTTGCATCGTCACCCCCGATGCCAGGACGGCAACCTCTCAATCAGATTCAGGCCGCCATCCATCTCTTTGTTCGAGCATCGGATTTCCTCCTCATCGGGCCCGACGCTCTCGCCGCGACATTCATCCCTTCGTCATGAGTTCTTCGCACGCAGCAAGAGGTCGAAATCCTGTCTGACCTTTCGCGACGTCTCCTTGAGATGCGCTTCCAGAACAGCGAAATCCGGCAGGTCGGTCACCGCCAGAAGCAGATCCGAGAGCCCCGGCGGCACGTCGTCGCGCTGGAACTCACCGGTGAGGCAGAGCCTGATCATCTGGGTCAGCGCGAGATAGAGCGTGTAGGCATCGCACAGCTGCTGCCTGACATCGGCGCCCGCGAAATCGGGAGAAAGCCGCGCCAGGATGTCGGCCGTCGCGGTCACCCTGCGACCGGCCTCGACGACATGGCCGGTGAGCACCGCCACCTGGGCGATGAATTCGAGATCGATCAGGCCGCCCGGGATCAGCTTGATGTCCCAGCGGTCGCGCGGCGGCTTTTCCTTCTCGATCAGCGCGCGCATCTCCGACGCCTCGGCCACCACCTTGGCGGCGTCGCGCTGCAGGGCCAGCACGGCGGCCACCTCCGTCTCCACCTCGGCGCAGAGTGCGGCGTCACCGCCTATGGCGCGCGCCCGCGCCAGCGCCATGTGCTCCCAGGTCCAGGCGTCCTGGCGCTGGTACTTCTTGAAGGCATCGACGTGGGTGGCGACCGGCCCCTTGTTGCCGGAGGGGCGCAAGCGAAGGTCCAGCTCGTAGAGCACGCCCTCGGCCGTAGGGGCCGAGACGGCCGCAATCAGGCGCTGCGTCATGCGGGTATAGTAGTGGGAGGGCGCAAGCGGCTTTTCGCCGTCGGACTCCTCCGCGTCCGGATCGTGGTCGTAGAGCAGGATCAGGTCGACATCGGAGCCCGCCGTCAGCTCGCGGCTGCCGAGCTTGCCCATGCCGAGCAGCGCCACCGTGCCGCCGGCGATGCTGCCGTGGCGCAGCGCGAATTCGGCGATGACCGCCTGCAATGCCGCCTCGATGGTGAGATCGGCAAGGTCGGAAAAGGCGCGGCCGGCGCGGGCCGGATCGATCGCGCCGGCAAGCAGCCTGACACCGATCAGGAATTTTTGCTCCGAGGCAAAGATGCGCAAACGATCGAGCACGTCCTCATAGGCGCGGTCGCCCTCGATGAAAGCGGCGAGCCGCGCCGAGAGATAGGCGCGGTCGGGCAGTTCGGCGAGCAAAGCCGGATCGAGCAGGCCGTCGAAGACATGCGGCCGGCGCGTGATGATGGCGGCAAGCCTCGGGGCGGCGCCCATGATCGTCGCCATCAATTTCAGCAGCGCGGGATTGGACTGCAGCAGCGAGAAAAGCTGGATGCCGGCAGGCAGGCCGGCAAGGAACTCGTCGAAGCGCATCACCGCCTCGTCGGCCCGCCGCGTCTGGCCGAAAGCCTTGAGCAGCGCCGGCGTCAGTTCGGTCAGCCGCTCGCGCGCCTCCGCCGACAGGGTGACGCGGTAGCGGCCGAAATGCCAGCCGCGAATGACGCGGCAAATGTCGCTCGGCCGCTGGAAGCCGAGGCGCTGCAAGGTCTGCAGCGTATCGGGATCGTCGACGTCGCCGGTGAAGACCAGGTTGCCGACGCCGGCCGAAAGTTCCGGCGCGGTCTCGAACAAAGCCGCATAGTGACGCTCGACCTGCTGCAGCGAGGCGCGGAAGGCCTCGGCGAAGCTCGGCTGGTCGACAAAGCCGAGCATGCGGGCGATGCGCTCCAGCCCTTCGTCGCTCTCGGGCAGGATATGGGTCTGCTCGTCCGCGACCATCTGGATGGCATGCTCAACGCGGCGCAGGAACCAGTATTGCCGGGCGAGGGCATCGCGCGCGTCGGCGGTGATCCAGCCGCGGGCGGCAAGCTGGCCGAGCATCGGCACCGTCTCGCGGCCGCGCAGTTCCGGGAAGCGGCCGCCGGCAATCAACTGCTGCGTCTGGACAAAGAACTCGATCTCGCGGATGCCGCCGCGGCCGAGCTTGACGTTGTGGCCCTTGACCGCGATCTCGCCATGGCCCTTATGCGCATGGATCTGGCGCTTGATCGAGTGGACGTCGGCGATCGCCGCGTAGTCCATGTATTTGCGCCAGACATAAGGCTGCAGCTCTTTCAGGAACGCAGCGCCCGCGGCGAGATCGCCGGCCACCGGACGCGCCTTGATCATGGCGGCGCGCTCCCAGTTCTGGCCGCGCCCCTCATAGTAGTGAAGCGCCGCCTCGACCGGTATCGCCAGCGGCGTCGAGCCGGGATCTGGCCGCAGCCTCAAATCGGTGCGGAAGACATAGCCATGCTCGGTGCGGTCCTGGAGGATCCGCACGAGGCGGCGTGTGAGGCGCGCAAACAATTCCGTCGCATCGAGCGGATCGACGATCGCCGGCGCGTCGGGATCGAAGAAGACGACGAGGTCGATGTCGGACGAAAAATTCAGCTCATGCGCGCCGAGCTTGCCCATGCCGAGCAGGATCCAGCCCGACTGGCGCGCCGGGTTTTCGGGGTTGGGCAATCTGAGCTTGCCCTGCCCGTGCGCGTCGCGCAGCAGGAAATCGACGGCGGCGCGGGTGCAGGCGTCGGCGAGGTCGCTGAGGCGCCGCACGGTCAGCGCCGGCGCGGCCTCGCCGGCGAGATCGGCCAAGGCGATCAGGAAATGGGCTTCCGTCTTGCACTGCCTGAGTTCCATCATCAGGCTCTGTTCGGAGACCGTCTCGGCCCGCGCCGCCTTGCCAATGGCCTCGCCGATCGCCGCCAGCCGAGCCTTCACATCGGCGTCGGACAAGGCATCGAGGATTTGCGGGCGGCGGCGCGCCACATCGCGCAGGAATGGCGACAGGTCGAAGACGGCGGCGAGGAGGTCCTGGTCCACGCCCTCGGCCGCCAGGAATGTTTCCAGGCGGGCAAGGCCTTCTTCCGCGGCCGCCGAAGCGATTTCCGACAATTCGCGCCTAGCGCGATCTGCGTCCAGCGGCAAAAGCGTTGCCGCCGGTTGCAGGCGCCATTCGGTATCAATGCGTTTCGCAGCCATCCTCACCGCCATCA
>NZ_RZOS01001019.1:0-835 GCF_004022605.1 Mesorhizobium sp. M4B.F.Ca.ET.089.01.1.1 | reverse complement strand
TCTCCCCCACAAGGGGGGAGATTGGCAGCTTCAGCCGCTCAATAGATATCGAAGTCGAAATACTTGGCCTGGATCTTCTTGTAGGTGCCGTCGGCGACGATGGCGTCTATCGCCGCGTTGAGCTTGTCGCGCAGCGCAGTGTCCTCGAGGCGCACGGCGATGCCGGCTTCCGTCTCGGTGCCCTTGACGTCGCCGACCAGCTTGCAGCAGCCGTCGCTCGACTTCTTCAGCCAGTCCACCAGCACGAACTTGTCGGAGATGACGGCATCGAGCCGGCCGTTCTGGAGATCGGTGATCGCCTCTTCCTGGGTCGGATAGAGCTTGGCTTCGGCGCCGGCCTTGCCGTAGACGTCCTGGGCGAAGTCGGCCTGGGTGGTCGATGCCTGGGCGCCCACCGTCTTGCCGGCGAGCGCCGCCGGGTCGGTCGAGGTCAGTTCGCTGTCCTTCGGCGCGACCAGCGCAAGCGGCGTCGTATAGTATTTGTGGGTGAAGGCGACCTGCTTCTTGCGTTCCTCGGTGATGCTCATCGACGCGATGATGGCGTCGAATTTCTTGGCCTGGAGGGCCGGAATGATGCCATCCCAGTCCTGGGTGACGATCTCGCATTCGACCTTCATCTGCGCGCACAGCGCATTGGCGATGTCGATGTCGAAGCCCTCGACCTTGCCGTCGGGCGTGATGGTGTTGAACGGCGGATAGGCGCCCTCGGTGCCGATCTTGATCTTTTCGGCGGCCTGCGCCGACAAGGCGCCGGCGCCGAGCGTCAGCATGGCGGCAGCGGCTGCCGATAGGATCCATCTGGATATCTGCATTTTCGTCTCCCTCTGTCAGGTTC
>NZ_RZOS01001018.1:0-838 GCF_004022605.1 Mesorhizobium sp. M4B.F.Ca.ET.089.01.1.1 | reverse complement strand
TCGCTATGATGCTGCGGTGCCGTCTAACGGCGCCTCGTGTTTGAACACACTGAACGGCCACCGCGATCAAAATCGATGGTTCGAGGACCGTTGATCATCACCCCGCCAGCCTCGATCTTGTTTGCCGCCACGAGAGCGACACAGAGACTGCTGGTGAAGATGCCCGCCTGCCCGCTATGTTCCGGATGGTTGACCATCCCGGATGGACCCATCGAGGGTGTCAAGGCGAGCATGAGCACAGGCGCGAACAGTTCACGGGCAGGCGCGACGGTGGCCGCAAAGCAACGTCGCGCCAGCATGCGATCTCAGCAGGATCGGCACCATCCTCTCAGGGAGCAATGCGAGTGGCTGGCTTAGCCGCTGCGACGCTGCCCGGCATCGATGACGAGGACCTGGCGCCGTGCGAGGAGCAAGAGTAGACGGATAGTATGCGCGGGAGTGGCGACCGACCACCTTGTTTCTAAGGCAGACTGAAAGCGGCTCTTACCGGGCGGCTACGCTGTTTCAGAGACTGGGGCGTCGTGCACATCCAGCCGATACTCTTTGTTGCGGATTGCGAACCGATTGCATTGCCGCAGTTACTGGCATCATGTTAACGCGTCGGACGGCGACATTGGCGAGCACGGTTTTGTGGCCGCAGTTGACAAAGCCCATAAGTTCTAGATGCTGCGTGCTAGAATAGATGTTTGAAATCGCAGGGAGTTTCTGATGTCCAACCTTAAGGAAACTGAGGCAACCCAGGCAGCAGGCGAGGTGCCCGTGAAGGAACAGACACCCGATATAAAGGCGCCGAAGACGCGGAAGCGGACCGCGCAGCGCGCAGGTGCTATACGAACCC
>NZ_RZOS01001017.1:0-840 GCF_004022605.1 Mesorhizobium sp. M4B.F.Ca.ET.089.01.1.1 | reverse complement strand
CGATAGCGGCCTTCGGCGTCGAGCGCTCGATGTTCGCGACGAATTTTCCGGTCGACAAGCTGTTTTCGAGCTTCGACGCCATCGTGAACGCTTTCAAGGAAATCACGATCGCCTATCCGCACGAGGAGCGGCTCGCCTTGTTTCACGACAACGCTGCTCGCTTCTACCGGCTCTAGATCATCCACCGAGAGAACTGAAAGTGCAGGAGACTTCGACATGTTGCTGAAGGGCAAGTCCGCGGTTATTTCGGGCGCCGCGAGCCCTCGGGGAATTGGCCGTTCCACTGCGACGCTGATGGCGGAGCACGGGGCGCGCATTGCAATACTCGACCTTGATGAAGGGCAAGCGCGTGATGCCGCCGCGTCGCTCGGTGGCCAACATATCGGCCTCGCCTGCAATGTCACCGACCTCGACGCGTGCAGGAAGGCTGCCGCCGCGGTGAGCGAAGCCTTCGGCAGGGTCGACGTGCTCTGCAACAATGCCGGCGTAACGCAGCCGGTGAAGACGCTGGAGATCGGCCCGGCCGACTGGGACCGCGTCCTCGACGTCAATCTGCGCGGCGTCCTCTACCTCAGCCAGGCCTTCATCCCGCACATGCGCGACAATGGCGGCGGTTCGATCATCTGCATGTCGTCGGTTTCCGCGCAACGCGGCGGGGGCATCTTTGGCGGCCCGCACTATTCCGCCGCCAAGGCTGGCGTGCTCGGGCTGGCCCAGGCGATGGCGCGCGAGTTCGGCCCTGACGGCATCCGCGTCAATTGCCTGACCCCCGGCCTGATCCAGACCGACATCACCGGCGACAAGCTGACCGATAGTATGCGCGCCGACATCGTCAAGGGA
>NZ_RZOS01001016.1:0-842 GCF_004022605.1 Mesorhizobium sp. M4B.F.Ca.ET.089.01.1.1 | reverse complement strand
ACGCTGGCGCGCGCGGTCGAGCTGGAAACGCTTGTCCACAGCGAAGTCAACCAGATCGAGCGCTCCTATTCGGAGAACGAGGCCCGCATCCGCTCGCTGGTCGATGGCCTCGGCAGCGAGCGCGAAGCGGTCGTCAGCCATGCCGAGCGCGTGCGCGCCTCGATCGCCAGCGCGCATGAGACGCTGCGCGACGAAATCGGCTCCGCCAGCGACATCATCCGCGACTCCATCCTCAATGCGTCGACCAAGCTGTCGATGACGATCAACAATTCCGGCGACACGCTGATCGACCGCATCAACGAAAGCTCGATGTCGATCTTCGATTCGGTCGAGGGCCGACTCGATTCGATCACCGACCGGCTGTCGACCTCGGGCGAGGCCTTCGCCAGCCTGCTCGACACCCGCATCGCCAAACTGACCGACACCACCGACGGCCTCACTCGCTCGCTGACTGACCTGCTCGACGACCGCACCAGCGGCATGGTTTCGCTGCTGGGCGGCGCCGCGCGCACGCTGAGCTCCGAGTTCGAGAACAGCCTCAGCGGCATCGAGCGGACGCTGGCTGAACGCGGCCAGGCGCTGATCAGCGAATTCCAGACCCGCGCCGAGGCGCTCGACACCGGCACGCAGAAGCTCAATGCCGCGCTCGAAGCCCGCGCCCGCCAGATCAATGAGACGCTGGTCGAGCGCGCTCGCGAAATCGCCAATACCTTTGCAGAGAGCAAGGACCAGCTCTCGGCGATGATCGACCAGGGCAAGACGCAGATCGGCGCCGACATGGCCGACATCGTCTCGTCGACCTCCTCCATGCTCGAGGCCCGCGCCAGCGACTTCGCCGGCCG
>NZ_RZOS01001015.1:0-843 GCF_004022605.1 Mesorhizobium sp. M4B.F.Ca.ET.089.01.1.1 | reverse complement strand
TTATAAAGCTGTTCCGTCGTGAAGATGCCGGCACGATAGAGCCGCTTTGCCATGTTGCCGCCGACACCTGGAATGTCTTCCATCGTGACGACAAGCAGCGCAGCCGGAAGGTCTTCCGGCCGCCAGATCGTCAGCCCGTCACCACATCGGCCGCCATCGCGCTTGCCAGCCTTGCAGGCAATTTTCGCGAGCTGCCGGTTGGCCGCAAACCCGATCGTGCAAGTGATCCATGGTCCGACATTTTCGGCAATCGTCGCTTTGATCTTTGCCGCCAGGGCGAGCGGGTCAGATCGGCCCGCCTCGTCAAGGCGGCACGTCAGCTCATCGATCGACTTCGCCGTATCGATCGGAATGACCGTTTCAATTTCCGATAAGAGCGCATTATGTGCCCGGCGATACAAGTCCGGCTTTTGCGGAACCAGAACGAGCTGCGGGCAAAGCCGCTTCGCCTCGTTGATCGGCATAACATTCTTGACGCCATACGCTTTTGCTTCGCGGCTGCATGCGATCACGGCCGTTCTGTCCGTTCCCTCGAAGGGAACGACACCGACCGGCCGACCGCGCAGGCGTCGGTCACACTGCTGTTCGACCGACGCGAAAAAGCCGTCGAAATCCAAATAGAGCCGTTCGATGGTTTCCGGCTTGCGCATGGTTGCTCCTGTCATGTGAACAAAAGCAGAACACCTGACGCCGGCTCCCCGTCAAGAGGAATTTTTTCTTATGCGCAATTTGTCTGGCGCGCTCCTGCGGCATCCATGAATCGCAGGCCGTGATCAGTCAGGCCGAGAGACGTGCGGCTCCCCGCCGTCAAAACGGGATGCTGGATCACCGCAAGCTTATGAT
>NZ_RZOS01001014.1:0-845 GCF_004022605.1 Mesorhizobium sp. M4B.F.Ca.ET.089.01.1.1 | reverse complement strand
GATTTGAAAAGTCGCGGTATCGACATCATCGAGATCGATCGGGACCCGTTCCGCCAGCTCGTCGCGCCCGTCTATGACGAGTTTGGCGCGGAATGGGGAGAAGAGCTCATCGCCAAGGTCCGTAATGCATCGAATAAGTGAGAGCATACCTTGGATCAGCCCCTTTTCATCGCACACCCCGTGCCCCTCAAAGGGCGCGGGCAGCGTGCCTTCGCATTCGCGGGCGCCATAGCCTTCGCGATCATGTTCAACTCGACGCTGCTCAGCGTCGTCGCCCGCTTCTTCGGGCTTAGCCATTTCGAGTGGACCTTCGAGGTTGCGGCCATTGCGTTCGTATGGGTGACGTTTCTCGGCATTTTAGTCGGCGAGATTCGAGGCGAGAATGTTTCCTTCGACCCAGTCAAAGATTCTTTCCGCCCCTCAGTTCGCCATGCAATCGATGGTGGCATCGCGATCTGCGTGCTCATTCTCGGCGTTGTCCTGTTGTGGAGCGGCTTGGCCGTCTGGCAGCGTTTCGCCTTCGTACCAACCCCGGTCCTGCGTCTACCGCAGGGCATCACGATCGCCTCTATCCTGGTCCTCGGTCTCGCACTCGCGGGGCTCGGTGCCGCCCGCCTTGTGCGCGTCGTAAAGGGTGAGGAGCCTTATCCAGAGCGGGAGCCAGTCGCATGACCCTCGCCGTCCTTATCCTGTCCTTCACCTTCTTGCTCTTTGCAGGCGTCCCTATCTCCTGGGCCATGGGCCTTTCGAGCCTTCTCGCCCTTGTCACCGGCGACCTAACGCTGCCGGCCGCTTGGTTCGCGCAGCAGACGATTCGCGGCGCCGACGAGATCACACTCGCTGCC
>NZ_RZOS01001013.1:0-846 GCF_004022605.1 Mesorhizobium sp. M4B.F.Ca.ET.089.01.1.1 | reverse complement strand
GGATCACCTGCCCGGCCATGTCGAGGAGGCGCCGCTTCAGCCGCGCCTTGCGCGACTGCCAGGCGCCGCCGCCAAGCTTGTCCAGCGTCGCCTCGGCCGAATCCGAGCCGTAGCGCGACAGAAGCTCGATGTTCTCGACCGGCAGGAACAGCCGGTCGTCGCCGGCATAGTGGATTTCCAGGCAGTCGTGCGGTGCGCCGACCGCCTCGATGGTGCGCAGGCCGATGAAGCGGCCGATGCCGTGGTCGGTATGGACGACGATATCGCCAGACGACAGCGACGAGGCTTCGGCAATAAAGTCTGATGCGCGCTTCTTGCGCTTGGAGCGCCGGATCAGCCGGTCGCCGAGGATGTCCTGCTCGGCAACGACAACCAGTCTCTCGGTCTCGAAGCCGAATTCGAGCGGCAGCACGGCAAGGCCCGCCTGCCCCGGCTCGAGCTTTTCCGCCTCGGCAAGCGTCGCCACCGGCTTCAAATTGCCAAGATGATGCTCGGCCAGGATCTGGCCGAGCCGGTCGAGCGAGCCTTCGGTCCAGCCGGCGACGACGACGCGGCGGCGCGCGGCGCGCTCGTCGGCGATGTGCTTCACCACGACATCGAAGACGTTGATGTTGGGATCGGCGCGTTCCTCGGCGAAGCTGCGGCCATGCCGCGCGCCGGCATGGAAGACTTTCTTGCTTCCGACATCGGGCGCATCGAAGACGGTGAAGTCGATGTCTTCGCGCGGGCCGAGGGACGCCCTGAGATTCTCCGGCGAGAGATAAAGCAGGTCCGGCGCCACCGGCTTGTAGGGCACCGCGTCCTTCAGCGCGCCGTCGGCCTGCTTGCGGCGCGCTTCGTAGTGGT
>NZ_RZOS01001012.1:0-846 GCF_004022605.1 Mesorhizobium sp. M4B.F.Ca.ET.089.01.1.1 | reverse complement strand
GGGGAGAGGGGGCAGCGCCCCCTTTCTCCAACAGGCGAAAGAACTTCGACCCGCGCCAGCGGGGCTCCTGTCAATGAAATTTGCTGCCCAAGGAAATTGAACGAGGAGTGGCAATCTCAAGCTGATCGGCGTCGAAGAGCGCTCCGATCCAGCCGCTCGCTCTCTGCGGCGCTGTTGAGGGCGCGCTCGCGAGCGGCTGCTTGCCGCCGAGCTACACCACCTCTACGTCATCGAGAGCAGAACTGTTTGCATGTGCTCTCTGAGGTCGAGTTCCCCCCGCGCTTCGATCTGGAGAAGGTAGGTCGCCTTGGCTCGACGGTCGGCTTCACTGATCGCTGGAAACCCGCATACGGCGAGCAGCGCCTTCTCTTCGGCCCTGCTGCTCGCAGCATGGTCACTGTGCCTGCCACTCGGTTTCCGGATCGCCTTCATGAATGTCTCGTAGGCGGCCATGTGCGCTTCGATTAGCGTCGACAGCTCGTGGGATGGCTCCCGCTCCCTTGCGATGTCGATTCCAGCAACTGTCGTACCAATAACGGCGCTTCCCACTAGCATGTTGCGGCGGCTGATCCGGGACATGGTGACCTCCTGGCGCTGTGCCCGAGGCAACGATAGCATCGCGGTCGGCCTTTTCCTGTCAGGAGGCTCCAACCTTTAGATGATCTTCATTCATCGCCGCCGCACCACACTTTGGACGAAAGTCGTCAACAAGCTTGTCAGGGACAGGTCCTCCTTCTCGCTGGCCTCGGCCGTCGCTCGGATGAATGAAATCGTCGAAAAAGGCCGTGGGCTGATGTAAGTCGGAGTGCGGCCTCCCGCCTCTCCCTGATTTTCGCATCGTAATAG
>NZ_RZOS01001011.1:0-846 GCF_004022605.1 Mesorhizobium sp. M4B.F.Ca.ET.089.01.1.1 | reverse complement strand
ACCCATGAGACGGCGGGGTTCAACCACGATCGTATCGGCGGACGGGCTGTCCGGACGCTATCCCCGAGCGTTGTTGCACAAATGACACGATTTGGCCTCACTCAGAAAGCTCTCATTAACTATCGAGGCGCTCGCACCCCTTGCGAACGGCCCCAATCCGGCGCTGGGCAGACCGAATTGCGGCGCGCGTGCCCGAGTCGCCAGCCAGGGAATCGCCGCAGAATCGCCGCATGGCGAGGCGGCATCACTGCCAGGAACCGATTTTTCCGCGATAATGACGCCGGCTTGTTGATTGTGCCGAAGCTTTTCTTTATCCAGCGGCGCAACGGAGAGGTGGCCGAGTGGTCGAAGGCGCTCCCCTGCTAAGGGAGTAGAGGTCAAAAGCTTCTCGTGGGTTCGAATCCCATCCTCTCCGCCATCCTGTTTCGCGCCATGCGGCTGCGCAGGACCAGCTCCGAGAATCCCTCATAAAAGCAGAATCGACGACTCCCGTTGCGATTCACCTTCGCCTGTCATGACTACGACGACAGCGGAGTCGACCTCCTGTGGCTGATACAGAATCTCGTAAACTTCTTTGAAAGCATAGCAATATCAATGTGTTAACTTCGCAATTCTTGCGCCCGGTTCCGCCAGTTCGTTCGATTCTGACTGGAGGTCAGAAAATGAACATCAAGAGCCTTCTTCTCGGCTCAGCTGCGGCCCTGATCGCAGTTTCCGGTGCGCGCGCCGCCGACGCCGTTGTCGTCGCCGAGCCGGAACCGGCTGAATACGTCAAGATCTGCGACGTGTACGGCTCGGGCTACTTCTACATCCCCGGCACCGAAACCTGCCTGCGCATCGGCGGCT
>NZ_RZOS01001010.1:0-847 GCF_004022605.1 Mesorhizobium sp. M4B.F.Ca.ET.089.01.1.1 | reverse complement strand
CTGTTGCGCAAGCTCGATATGGACATGATCGTTAAAGTGGAAATCGAGCGGCGGCGCAGCTACTCTCGATACGAAAGCCGAGATGACGATGACAACAAGAAAGTCCCGCCCACGGTCCAACTCTTCCTCATCAAATCCGACGGAAGTGTCGAAACATGCTGACGCGATCTTGGCCCTTGGCAAAAAGCTCATCGCCGAACTGAAGCTCGCCGACACCAATGATACGCTGTCGCGCTGGATGGTCCATTACCTTGCGGAGCAAATCAAAAATGCCGAACAGAAAGCTGCGAAGGATCACCCGCAGCGCGTCATAGCGTGCCGCGATGCGATCCTCGCCCTTTGGCAACACAGACACGAGTTGCCAAGCGGCAGCCGCCCGTTTCAGGAACTCGAACCGATAATAAGAACGCTGGCGTCGCTTGATTCTGAGGCAGGGCCATATCGCTATTTCGCGCCTCCGTTGCCACCCGAGAGTGCGCGCAAAGAAAGCAAGGCATCGCAACAATGGCTGCAATTGGCGGAGCGCCTCGACTATTCTGCGCGCATCCTCATCAGGCACTGCCTGGCGAACGCAGCGGATAACGCAATTGATAAATCAAAGGTATGGGTCGTGCTTGCCCAGAAGGCCGGCCTTGAGCAGATTGAATTGCCGATTTTGCGCATCATCATTGCGGACGGCGACCTTGCCGACGCAACCGATCCCGACGAAGAGCAGCGGAAGCTTCTGAAGGATCGCGCGGACAAGCTACGCGGATTTGTGGAACTCGCAACGACGGTTATCGAGGAATACGACAGTCAACTCAACGGAAAGCCGGGCGCAAAAGCCAAAAAACCCAAAGCCCTTAAG
>NZ_RZOS01000100.1:0-15584 GCF_004022605.1 Mesorhizobium sp. M4B.F.Ca.ET.089.01.1.1 | reverse complement strand
TCGGAGCCTACCTCGACCGCAAGCCGGGCGCGCTGCCGCTGTCCGCCCGACAGCGCGCCCGGCTTGCGGTCGAGGTAGGCTCCGAGCTCGACCATGTCGGCGGCCCGGCGCACCCGCGCGTCATGCTCGGCCTTCGGGATGCCGCGCATCCTGAGCGGAAAGCGGATGTTTTCGTAGACGGTCATGTTTGGATAGAGCGCGTAGCTCTGGAACACCATCGCCACGTCGCGGTCGCGCGGATCGAACTCGTTGACCAGTTCGCCGTCGATCCAGATTTCGCCCGAGCTCAAATCGTTGAGGCCGGCGATCATGCGCATCGTCGTGGTCTTGCCGCAGCCCGACGGCCCGAGGAAGACCATGAACTCCTCGTCGCGGATATCGAGGTCGACATTGTCCACGCCGACGACCGATCCCCACCCCTTGGTTACCTTCTTGAGCTGAATCTGAGCCATGTTCGTCTTTCCGGTTCTTTCTTTGGCCGCGCCGGAGCCCTTTGGGCCGGCGCGAAATCTCAGCCCTTGACCGCGCCCATGGTCAGGCCTCGCGACAGGTGCTTCTGGATCAGCACGACCAGAAGCATGATCGGCACGAAGGCGAGGAAGGCGACAAGCGCGATCGCGTTGTAGATGATGCCGTCGGACCCGCCGGTGAAATTGGCCAGCGCCACGGACAGCGTGTAGGCGTTCTTGGTCGACGCGATGAGCAAGGTGAAGAGGAACTCGTTGACCGCGAAGATGACGGCGATCACCGCCGCGGTGATGATGCCCGGCAGGCACATCGGCACGATGATCGACACCAGGATGCGCAGGTCGGACGCGCCATCGGTGCGGGCCGCATCCTCGATCTCATGCGGAATGTCGAGCATGTAGGAGCGGATGATCCAGGTCACCAGCGACAGGTTGATCGCCGCATAGACCAGCATCAGCGCCCAGACCGAGTCGAGCAGGCCAAGCTGGCGGAACAGGAAGAAGATCGGGATGGCGACGATCGCCGGCGCCATCATGCGGGTCGACAGGATGTAGAAGCCGATGTCCTCGCGGAACCGGTAGTTGTAGCGGGCGAGCGAATAGGCGGCCGGGATCGCGAGCAGAAGATCGATTACGACGCTGCCGCCGACCGCCACGACCGAATTGCGCAGATAGTTGCCCATCGGCCAGTCGGTCCAGATCATGTCCCAGGCATCGAGCGACAAGCTCGGCCAATAGATCGGCTGGGCGGCGATGATTTCGGTCCTCGGCCGCAGTCCGATCGACAGGAACCACAGGATCGGGGCCAGGCAGAACACCGCCCAAGCGCCAAGCACCAGGTAGCGCAGCAGCAGGCTTTCGGAGGATTTCGCTTTGGCGGCCATGGGCTATTCCCGTCCCGAGCGGAAGAAGCGTTTCACGAACAGCTGCGCGACGATGACGGTCATTGCCAGCATTACCACCGAGACGGCCGAGGCGTAGCCGAAGTTGAAGGTCTTGAAGCCGATGCGATAGATGAAATAGCTGATCGTCTCGGTGGCGCCGCCGGGCGTCCCGCCGGTGATGATGAAGACCGAGGCGAACATCGTGATGATGTCGATGGCGCGCAGGATCAGCGCGACGACGACGATCGGCATCATCAGCGGCAGCGAGATGTTCCAGAAGATCTGCCGCCATTTGGCTCCGTCCAGCCGCGCCGCCTCCTCCATCTCGGCGTCCTGGCCCTGCAGCGCGGCGACGAAGATGATGAACAGGAAGGGCGTCCACTGCCAGACGTCGGCGACGATCAGCGTCAGCCGGGCAAGCCAGACCGAACCCAGGAAATCCAGGTTGCCATCGATCAGCCCCAGCCGCATCAGCAGGTCGCTGACGACGCGGCCGTCGTTGAAGGCAAGCTTCCAGATGAAGGCGACGGCCGAAGGCATGAACAGCATCGGCATCAGGAAGATGATGCGCCACGACCGCACCCAGGGATCGCGATAGGCGAAGGCCGCGATGCTGATGGCGATCGTGCACTCGAGCGCGAGCGCGATCGCGCCCATGACAAAGGTGTTCCACAGCGCCTGCCAGAATTCGGGATCCGACAACAGCTTGCTGTAGTTGTCGAAGCCCGCGAAGGTCCAGTTGTTGAAGCGGACGTGGAAGAAGCCCTGATAGATCGCATAGATGCCGGGATAGAGCGTGATCCCCAACAGGAAGATCACCGAGGGCGCCACCAGAAGATAGGGAAAGGCCTTGCGGCGCCACCGGCTCCGGAGTCGGAGCCTGACGCCGGGATGAGCGGCCTTGGCCGCCCATCCTGTACTGTTCTGGACCGCGGAGTCCTGCATTACGTGAAGTCTCCCTGGACCAGTCGGCAAGCCAGCATCGTTCAATCGTCAGACCGGCGGGGTCTTGCCCTTGCCGGCCCAGGTCGCCGGAGCCACGGCGGCGTATTTGAAGGGTTCCTTGTCCGAGAAGAAGCCATTCTTGGTCATGATCTCCTTCCAGGCCTTGGCGCCGGCATCCAGCGCCTCCTTCGGCTTCGCCTGGCCGACGATCGCCTTGTTGATCTCGTTTCCGAGCGCCTGTTCCATCTCGAACATGCCGGGAATGCGCGGCGCGCACCAGGCATAGTCCAGCGAGTCCGCCCAGACCGCGGCGGGCTGGGAAACCGACCGCAGCTTATCGTTCTTCAGCACCGACTTGTAGCCCGGCGCGACGCCATTGGCGTTGGCCTCGTTCATCGCCATGATCGATGCTGTGGTCAGGAAGGCGAGCATCAGGAAGGCGCCCTCCGGGTTCTGCGACGTGGCCGTCACGCAGGAGGTCGATCCGGCAATGTTCGGCGGCGCGAAGCGGACGCCTTCGATCTGCACGCGCGGCTCATAGATGGTGAGCACGTCGCCGACGATGCGGCTCTGGTCCGGGCGTGTCGCCTGGGTGCCGGAATCCTGCCAGGAGATGTTCATGGCGAGCTGGCCGCCGAGCCAGGCGGCGCGGTTTTCGCCCCAGCCCCATCCGGCAACGCCTTCAGCCGAAGACGCCTTCAGCGCCAGGATGGTTTCCAGCGCCTTGACGCCGGCATCGCTGTTGAAGACCGGCTCCCAGGAATCGTTGAACAAATCGACGCCGTGCTGTGCGGCGATGTGCTCCCAGGTGTAGGTGGACCAGAAGCCGCGGGCGCCCATCAGGCCGACGCCGGCAACGCCCTTCTCAACCTTGTTGAGCTCCGCCGAAAGCCGGATCATCTCGTCATAGGTCGGCACGGTCAGCTTGGTGTCGGCATCCTTGCCCGTCACCTTCTTCAGGAGCGACGGACGCACATGCACCATCTGGATATCGCAGTCGAACGGGATGCCGTACAGGCCCTGGTCGCCGAAATAGCCGTAGTTCAGGCGATAGGTGTCGTAGAAGTCGTCGAGCGGCAGCTTCCACTTCGCGGCATAGTCGTCGAGCTTGGCAAGGAAGCCCGGGCCGGCGAAGTCGCCGAGCCACGGCGAGAAGAACTGCAGCGCGTCGAAGCTGGCGTTGCCGGAGATGAACTCAGCCAGCACCTTGTCGTACATCGAATCGTCCGGGATCGGCACCAGCTCGACCTTCATGCCCGAAAGCTGCTCGAAGGGCTTCAGCCCGTCCGCGGCCGACTCCATGTCGGCGGCGCCGATGGCGAACTTGACCGTCTTGCCGGAGAATTCGCTGCGCACCTTCTCCCAGTCGACGGTGCGGATCCAGTCCTTCGCGGGATCCCAGAGCTCATCGCCATCGGCGAGCTTGTAGAGATCGCGGTATTCCTTCTTGACGTAGCCGCCGACATTGATCTTGGCGAGAATGTCGGCGGGGTTCGCGGCTTCCTGCGCGAAGCTGCGCCGCACATTGAACAGCGACACGCCGCCGGCCGCCACAGCTGAGGCGCCAACCGCCGCCGTCGACATCAGAAACGACCGACGCGATACATCCTTCCTACTTCCAATAGGCATTGCAGATCCTCCCAAACGCCCGCCAGAAAAATCATGCACCGTTGCGGGCCGACGACGATGCTAGCTTCGCGGACAGGGCCGTTGCGGACCCTGCATTGATTCAACCAATCACGCCATATCTTGCCCGGGCCGCGCGGAAATCGGTCCACGCCGGTGCAATCCCGAAACAACACGAACAGACATGTGACTGGGCCTCCCAACTCCCCCGATTTCAGCCGAGGTCGCTTGCCTCTGCATGAACATCGTTATTCTCACAAAGTCAAATGTTCATATCAGCGGGGCGTTGTCAATACGCTCTCGACGGACTTCCGCGCATCTTGGCAAGGCGAGCGCCGGCTAGGGATTGCGTGCGGGAAGTGGCGGAATTCGGCGTGCTGTCATCCGCCTTCGCCCTCACCGATGGCCGCGCCAATGCAACGCCTCCCGATCCGTCCAGACCGGGCCGGTGAGCAGGGCCTTGCCGGTCACGTCCAGACCGGGGGCGATGGCCGCCCCGCAGGCGCGTTGGTGTGACTATTCGAACGAGTAGGTGAACCCGTCCGCGGAAGCGCCGACGGTCACTTTCGTCATCTTGGCGCCTTCCAGCGAACGGTTCAGGACGCCACGGCTCAGTTCCGGCAGCAGCGTGTTGGTCAGGATGGCGTCGATCATCCGTCCGCCGGATTCGATCTCGGTGCAGCGCGCCTTGACCAGATCCATGACGCCCTCGCCGATCACCAGCTCGGCATCGTTGGTCGCCCGCAGCCGGCGCGCGATCTTGCCGAACTGGTGCCGGGCGATCGCCTCGATCATCGAGTCCGAGAGCGGGTAGTAGGGGATGGTGACGACACGGCCGAGGAAGGCCGCCGGAAAGACTTTGAGCAGCGGGCCGCGCAACGCGGTATCGAGGTCATCGATCCCGGTCCGCACGGTGCCGTTCTTCGTGCGGTCCATGATGACCTCGGAGCCGACATTCGAGGTGAGCAGGATCAGCGAGTTCTTGAAATCGATCCGCCGGCCCTCGCTGTCGTCCATCATCCCCTTGTCGAAGACCTGGAAGAAGATCTCGTGCACGTCCGGATGCGCCTTCTCGACTTCGTCGAGCAGGATCACCGAATAGGGTTTCCGGCGCACCGCCTCGGTCAGGATGCCGCCCTTGCCGTAACCGACATAGCCGGGAGGAGCGCCCTTCAGGGTGGAGACCGTATGCGCTTCCTGGAATTCGGACATGTTGATGGAAATAAGGTTCTGTTCGCCGCCATAGAGCGTCTCGGCGAGCGCCAGCGCGGTTTCGGTCTTGCCGACGCCCGAAGGACCGCAGAGCAGGAACACACCCACCGGCTTTTCCGGCGCGCCGAGCCCGGCGCGGCTGGTCTGCACGCGTCTGGCGATCATCTCCATCGCGTGATCCTGGCCGACCACGCGCTCGGCAAGCGTGGCGGCGAGCTTGAGCGCCTTCTCGGTCTGGCTGGACAGCATCCGTCCCGTCGGGATGCCGGTCCAGTCCTGCACCACGGCGGCGACCGCGTTGCGGTCGACGGACGGCAGGATCAGCGGCGTCTCGCCCTGCGCCGCGGCAAGTTCCGCCATCAATTCGCGCAGCCGCGCCAGGTCGGCGGAGGAATCCGGTGGCGAGGCGACGACCTCGGCAACGGGCGCCTCGACCTTGGCTGCCTTCGTTTTCGCGGCCTTCGTCTTCGAGGTCTTGGTTTCCGCGGCTTTCGCCTCCGACGCCGTGGCCTCGGTTGCCTTCTTCTCGGGCGCCTCTGCTCCCGTCGCGGCAGCCGTTTCGTCGCCGGCAGCGCCCTCGGCGTCCACCGGATCGAGCGGCACGCCCTCGCCGCGCAGCCGTGCGCGCAGCTCTAGGATCTCGGCCACCAGCGCCTTTTCCCGGTCCCAGCGTGCCTGGGCGGCGGACAAAGCGGCTTCGGTTTCGGCCAGGCCGGCCTCGACCTTGGCCTGCCGGTCGGCCACCTCGATGCCGATTGCCGCCTCGCGGCCGATGATGCCGCGCTCGACTTCGAGCGCCTGGCGGCGACGCAATATGTCCTCGACCTCGGCCGGCGTGGCATGCTGCGAAACGGCGACGCGGGCGCAGGCGGTGTCGAGCAGGCTGACCGCCTTGTCCGGCAGTTGCCGCGCCGGAATGTAGCGATGCGACAAGGCAACCGCCGCCTCGATCGCCTCGTCCAGGATCTGCACCTTGTGGTGCTGTTCCAGGACGCCGGCGACGCCACGCAGCATCAGCACGGCCACGACTTCCGACGGCTCATCGATCTTGACCACCTGGAAGCGACGGGTCAGCGCCGGATCTTTCTCGATATGCTGCTTGTATTCGGCCCAGGTCGTGGCCGCGATGGTGCGAAGCTCGCCGCGTGCCAGGGCAGGCTTCAAGAGGTTTGCGGCATCGCCGGTTCCGGCGGCACCGCCGGCGCCGATCAGCGTGTGCGCCTCGTCGATGAACAGGATGATCGGCGTCTCGGAGGCCTGGACCTCGTCGATCACCGCCTTCAGCCGCTTCTCGAACTCGCCCTTGACGCTGGCACCGGCCTGCATCAGCCCGACGTCGAGCATGCGCACGCTGACATTCTGCAGCGTTGGCGGCACGTCGCCTTGTGCAATGCGGAGCGCAAAACCCTCGACCACCGCGGTCTTGCCGACCCCGGCCTCGCCGGTCAGGATCGGGTTGTTCTGCCGGCGTCGCATCAGGATGTCGACGATCTGCCGGATCTCGGGATCGCGGCCGACGACCGGATCGATCTTGCCGTCATGGGCGCGCTGGGTCAGGTCGGTGGCATATTTCGCCAGCGCCGAATCCCCGCCGGGGCCGCGTTTCATCGGCGTCTCCGTGGCTGGGGTGGCCGGGGCAGCGCCGGCCTCCAGCGAACCTTCCATGACATCGGCGAAGCGGGAAATGACACCGTCCGCATCGATCCGGTCGAATTCGGCGCTGATCTTCGAAACCAGCCCCTCCAGCACCGGCGTCTTCAGGCAGGCAAGCAGGATATGGGAGCTGCGCACCTCTTCCACGCCGAACTCCAGCGTCGCCAGGTTCCAGCCTTCCTGGATGGCGTGGAAGATGTGGTCGGAGAATTCCTCCACCGAGGTGGCGCCGTAGGGCAGCTTGTCGATGGCGCGGGTCATGTCCGCCGTCAGCCGGCTGGCATCCAGCCCGGCATCGGCGACGATCATCTGTACGTCCGAGCGCTCCGACAGCACCAGTTGCTGAATGAAATGGACGAGTTCGACATAGGGATTGCCGCGCAGCTTGGCCGTGTCGGCCGCGGCCTTGAAGGCACGCACCCCCGTGGCATTGAGCTTGGCGACCAGTTCCTTGCGCTTGAAGCTCTGCGATGACCGGCGCTGTTCCATCGAACGTGCTCCCGAAATCAGCCAGCCGATACCCTGCCATAGAAGCGGCAGGTTGACAAAGCATGTGATGGACGATGCGCCTCGATCCCCGATTCGGCCGCCATCTTCCGTTTTAAGGAAAGCCCCGCATCCCCAAGCAAACAAACACGAAATTGCCCCCGCCTATGCGACGCATTTCACATACGGCGCCGGACAATCACGCCATGGGTTTCGACGACAGAACGGCCGCGTTTAGCTTCCGTTAGTTTTTGAGCAGTCCTTGAATTGTGATAAAGTGACGCAGTGTGATAACCTCACGTCACGCAAGGTCTAAAGGCCGCTCCTGGGGGTTGGTGTGATTGATCTCGCACTCTGGCTGAATCCTCTCGACGGTGAGAATCCGTCAGGTGAGGATTTGCGCAACGACCCGGCTTTTCATGAGCTGGAGCGCCTGACCGAACAGCAGACCAAAGTCGAGTATGACGATCGCAACAAGCCGTCGGCGGAAGCGATCATCCCGATCGACTGGCCCGCCGTGCTTGCCAAGACCGAGGAATTGCGTCCGCGCGGCCGGGATCTGCGCCTTCTCGTCATCGTCACGCGTGCCCTGGCCAATGAATACCGGCTGGCCGGACTGGCCGAGGGCCTGAGCCTGATTGCGCAGACGTTCGACGCCCACTGGGAAACCCTGCACCCGGCGCTGCGATCCGCTGCGACGCCGCGCGACGCTGCCTTGCGTCGTATAAATGCCCTGCTCGACCTCCAGAACGGCCAGGGCGGCCTGCTGGCTAACCTGCGGCAGATGATCTTTTTCGCGCCGCGCCCGATCGGGCCGATCAGCGGCCGCGACCTTGAACAAGGCGCTCTCGACGAGCGCGTCATGCTCCAGGAGGCGGCATCCGGGCTGAATGCGACCGAAAAGGCAGCGCTTGCAAGTGCCCACAGCCAGTTGTTGAACCGGGTGCGCAGCGGATGCGCGGCGCAGATCGATCAGGCCGGCGCCGAGATGACCTCGCTTCTGGCCGACGCCCGCGCGGCGATCGCCGCTCTCGATGCGGTCGAGACCGCGCTCAACGCCCGCATCGAAGGCAACGGCCCTGCCGTCCCGGACTTGAAACGGTTCCTGCAGCGTTTGCTGACCACGCTGGAAAGGAATTCGGCCGGCGCCACGGTGGCGAATGGCGCGGCCAAAGCATCTCCCTCAACTGCGGAACCGGCAGTGCCTGCTCGAAACGGTCATGGAGCCGATACGATGGCAAGTGTGGCAAGCTACGCGGAACAGAGCACCGGGCTGCCCGACCGGATTTCCTCGCGCGACGACGTCGTCAAATGCCTCGACCTGGTCGTCGCTTTCTATGACCGCACCGAGCCGTCCAGCCCGATCCCGCATCTCGCCCGCCGTGTGCGCCGCATGGTGCACATGGATTTTGTTGAACTGATGGAAGATCTCGCCCCGTCGGGACTGAAGGAATTCCGGCTTCTGGCCGGCGTTCCCGATGCCAAGAAGACGGCCCAGAAGGATGAAAGGTAGCAACACATGCCAGCCGAAAGCAAAGCGAAGGTCATCGAACGAAATCGCGCGCCGCGGGTGCAGATCGCCTACGACGTCGAAACCTACGGCAGCCCGACTACGATAGAACTTCCGTTCGTCATGGGCGTGATGGCCGACCTTTCCGGCGCTTCGCAGACCAGGGAGGCTTCAAAGTCGCTGCTGGACCGCGCCTTCGTCGAGACCGACGCCAACCGCTTCCCCAAGTTCATGGAGGCGATGGGGCCACGCGTGAAGGCGCGGGTGAAGAACACGCTGCCGCAAGCAGAAGGCGCCGAGAAGGACGAGGAACTGGCGCTTGATCTCACCTTCACCAAGATGGGTGATTTCGCGCCGGACAAGATCGCCGAGCAGGTCCCACAACTGGCCGAGATCCTCAAGATGCGTCGCCAGCTCGAGGAGCTGCTCGGCTTCATGGATGGCCGTGTCGACGCGGAGAAGCGCATCGCCCAGCTTCTGAACAACGAGCCGCTTCTGAGCAAGATCGCCAGCCAGGCAATATCTGACGACGACAAGGTTGGGGAATAAGTCATGGCCGAACAGCAAAAGACCGCAGCCGTCACCGCCGAGGCGGAAGCCATCGACCTCGGAGAGTTCAGCGGGCTCCTCGAGAAGGATTTCAAGGTCAAGAAGGACGACAGCGAGAAGCTGCAGCAGTTGGTCCGCAATCTCGCGCTGGCGGCACAGTCCCGCTCCGAGACCACCACCATCTCGTCCAATGCGATCAAGTCGATCAAGTCGCTGATCGCCGGCATCGACAAGATGCTGACCACGCAGGTCAACGAGATCCTGCACGCGCCGGAAGTGCGCGAGATGGAAGGCACATGGCGCGGCCTCTGGTATCTCATCAACAACACCGAGACCGATGCCAAGCACCTCAAGATCCGGGTGATGAACATCTCCAAGGAGCAGCTGGCCGACACGCTCGAGGATTTTGAAGGCCAGATGTGGGATCAGAGCCCGATCTTCAAGAAGGTCTACACGGACGAGTATTCGATGCTGGGCGGCGAGCCGATCGGCTGCATCGTCGGCGCTTACGAATTCTCCAACCATCCGCGCGACGTCGGCCTGTTGCGCAACATCTCGGGCATCTGCGCTTCCGCGCATACGCCGTTCATCGCGGCCGCCTCGCCGCGCCTGTTCCGTATGGACAGCTGGCAGGAACTGCCCAACCCGCAAGACCTGCAGATGATCGTCAACAACCCTGCCTACGCCTCGTGGCAGTCGCTGCGCGAGAGCGAGGATGCGCGCTACATCGGCCTCACCATGCCGCGCGTGCTGGCCCGGCTGCCTTACGGCACCGAGACCGTCCCGGTGAAGGGCTTCACCTTCGAGGAGGAGGTTGAGGGCGACCACAATAAATATGTCTGGATGAACGCCGCCTTCCCGATGGGCGTCAACATCAACCGCAGCCACAAGCTCTATGGCTGGGGCACGCAGATCCGCGGCGTCGAGAATGGCGGCACCGTGCTCAACCTGCCGGTGCATGCCTTCCCGACCGACGACGGGTCGATCGCGATGAAGTGCCCGACGGAAGTCGCCATCGACGACCGCCGCGAGGCTGAACTGGCCAAGCTCGGCCTGATGCCCATCCTGCACCGGAAGAACACCGACCTCGCGGCCTTCATCGGCGCCCATTCGCTGCAGGACGACGAGACGCGTGCCGGGCGACTGGTCGATCCCGACGCGCAGTCGAACGAACGCCTGAGCGCCAATCTGCCTTACCTGTTCCCGGTGTCGCGCTTCGCGCATTACCTCAAGGCCATCGCGCGCGACAAGATCGGGTCGTTCAAGGAACGCTCGGACATGCAGATCTGGCTGACCGAGTGGATCAACCGCTACGTGCTGGCCAACCCGGCCTTCGCCGACGACAAGGCGCGCGCCAAGCGTCCGCTTGCCGCGGCCGAGGTCCAGGTGGACAGCGTGGAGGGCCGGCCGGGCTACTACAACGCCCGCTTCTATCTGCGCCCGCATTACCAGTTGGAGGGCATCAACGCTTCGCTCCGGCTGGTGTCAGAACTCCCGTCAGTGAAGGGTTGAACTGCAGCAATGTGATCTTGTTTCGTTTTGAGAGCGGTGGAGAAAGACAATGCCTGTGAAGATCGATGGATTCCTGAAAGTTCCGGATATCAAGGGTCCGAGCGTGCGAGACGGCCACGAGGACGAGATCGAAATCCATGGCGTCGACTACAAGATGGTCGCGCCATACGATCCGAATTCGCTCTCGCGCCGCGGTCGTGTGGCCTTGGGGATGATCAAGTTCACCAAGCACTACGACAAGTCCTCGCCCTATCTGAAGAAGGCGCTGTTCGAGAACAAGGCTCTCGACGAGGTGGTGTTTTCCGCGCGGCGGACCATCGACGGCGAGACCAGCGACTATCTGGTCGTCACGCTCACCGACGCCTCCATTATGGAATACGACATGCAGCAGGCCGAGGACGAAGCCGACCTGATCGAGGAGGAAGTCAGCTTCGCCTATAAGAAGATCAAATTCGTCTACGACAAGGACGACGAAATCGAAATGGATGTCTATGTCGGCAAGTGAGGTCCGGCGGCCCGGCGCGAACAAGCCGCGGCTTGCTGGCAGTTCGCGAGCGACGCGCGAGGCGGTCCAGCCCTCTCTCTGGGACCGCCTCGTCAACGACCTGCCCGGGCTGACCTCCGAGATAGACGGGCTGCGCCAGCTCCTGCAGGACGAGCTTGGCGCGGACCGCCTGGAGACATTTCTTGCCGGTAGCGCGCGGGCCATCGACGCCGATGCGGAGCTGACACCTGACCAGAAGCGGCGCCTGCACCGTTTGACCTTCCAGACCCAGCATCGCGCCGAGATCGAGAGCCGCGGCGTGGTGGTGTCGGCGCGCGTGCTGAGGGAGGCCGTGCGGCGCGACATCGAGGCCCTGTTCAACACCGAGCGCTTCGAATCCGTTCCGCTGTTTTCCGATCTCGAGCGCGAGCAGGCGTTGGACGATCCGCCGTCGCTGGCGGATTTTCCGGAAGTCCGCCGAAGCGTGGTCAACTACGGCGTGCCTTCCTTCTCCGGACGTTCATCGCGCGACTTCGACCGCGACGTGCTGGCGCGCGAGATCCGCGCGGTGCTCGCCACGTTCGAGCCGCGCCTGAAGGAAAGCGCCACCACGGTCACCGTCACTCTTGGCGACAAAAGTGTGGGTCTGAAGATCGAGATAGACGCGGTGCTGATCATGACGCCGACGCCGGAGCGGCTGCGCCTTCGCACCACGATCAATCTCGACAACGGCCTGGCGCGGACCGAATTCGGGGAAAGCTGAGATGGATCGGGTCTTCGTAGAATATTACGAGGAGGAACTGACCCATATCCGCGGGCTGGCGGCGGAATTCGCCGACATGCATCCGGCGATCGCCCGCAACCTTTCTCTCGATACGGTGCCGTGCCCGGACCCCTATGTCGAGCGCCTGCTCGACGGTGTGGCCTTCCTCGCCGCGCGCACCCGGCTGAAAGTCGATGCCGAGCGCTCCCGCTTCACCCGCGCCGTGCTCGACGTCCTCTATCCCGATCTGGTCACACCGGCGCCCGCGACCGCGATGGCGGTGCTGAAACCCGGCCAGCAAGTCCAGTCGATGATTGCGGGGCATGTCGTCAAGCGCAACACCAGGCTGGTTTCCAGCCTGCAGCCCGGCCTGTCGACACGCTGCACCTACACCACCGCGCAAGAAATCACGCTGTGGCCGATCGCGGTCAGTTCCGTCAGCTATTTCCAGGATCGCAGCGGACTGGCGGCGGCCGGTATCCCGCCGATCGGCGGCGTGGCCGGCGAAGCTGCGCTGCGCGTGGCATTCACCCGGACCGGCAAAGGCAAATTGAACGAGCTCGCGCTCGATCGGCTTGATCTCTATTTGGCCGGCCGCGCCAAGGCGCCGCTGATTTTCGACGCCATTTTCGGAGCCTGCTCGGCGGTTGGCGCACGGGCCGAAGGCAAGACCAATCCGATATCGCCGCTGCCGGAGCCCGAAATGGTCGGTATCGGCGACGACGAAGCCTTGATGCCCCGTACCCGCCCGACATTCGAAGGCTACCGCCTGCTGCGCGAATATTTCATGATGCCCGAACGCTTCCACTATGTGCGGGTGTCCGGCCTGCAGCCCGTCATGCGCAAATGCGACGGCGGGCTCGAGATCATTTTCATGTTCCGGCGCCCGGTGCCCGAGCTTGCCGACCTCACGCCCGCCGATTTCGAACTCTTCGTCACCCCGATCATCAATCTCTTCGAGCGCGAGTGCAACGTCGTCGAGCTCGACCCCCGCAGGACGCGGCAAGTGCTGCATGCCGACCGCACGCGCGCGCGCGACTTCGAGATCTACCGGGTCACGCGCGTCGAGGACGCCGAGAGCGAAGGCAGCGACGCCGAAATACCCGAGCTCTTTAGCCTCGGGCAAAACCGCGGCAGCGGCTGGGTCTATTCCACCGAGCGCCGCCCGCGCCGGGCGACCGAGGATGAGCGGCGCGATGGCCTGACCCGCACCTCCTACACCGGGGACGATGTCTTCCTGGCGATCTCCCGTCCGGTCACAAGCCCGGCGAACCGGGCCATAAGGCGGCTCGACGTGATGGCGCTTTGCACCAATCGCGACCTGCCGATCCTCGACGACACCCCAACGCTGACGCTGGAGACGGCCGATCCGGTCGAGGCCGTCAGGCTCATCGGCGCGCTGCGGCCGCCGCAGCCGGCGATCCCCGCCGCGTTGCCCGCGGGCGCCGAAGGTGAATCGAGGGCCGACAATCTCGCCTGGCGGCTCGTCGCCCAGCTCGGGCTCAACTTTCTCAGCCTCGCCAAGGAGGGTCGCGGCATCGATCCGCTCCATGCCTTGCTCGACCTCTATGCCGACCGGGGCGATCCAGGCCTTGCCCGCAACGTGCATTCGATCGTTCGCATCGACTCGCGCCCGGTCATCGAACGGCTGCAGATCGACGGACCGATGTGCTTCGGCAGAGGCACGGAAGTGACCTTGCATGTGGACCAGTCCGTGCTTGCGGGGCAAAGCACGCTGCTGCTTTCGGCCTTGCTTGCGCGGCTGTTTGCCCGCCACGCCGGGATAAACGGCTTTGTGCGGACCCGTACACGGCTGCTGCAGAAGCAGGAGGATGTGCCATGGCCGATGACGCCCGGCAATCGCTACCTGATCTAGACAAGGTCGGACCGGACCGGACCGAAGATTTGTCTCAGTCGTTCGACTTCTTCGAGCTGCTGCGCCGGCTTGAACGCAGAGGTGGCCTGTTCGGCTATTCCGGCCGCTTGGAACGCGAGCCGGCAAGGCTCGGTCAGCATGTGCGCCTGAGCTTTTCGGCCAGGGACGTAGTGGACTTCCAGGAAGCAGCCGACAACGCGCCGGCGCGGGTCACGGTTGCCAATCTTGGCCTGATGGGACCCGAAGGCCCGCTGCCGCTGCATCTGACCCGCTGGGTGCTCGATCGCCTGTCGCAGCGCTGGTTCACCGGCGCCGATGCCAGGCAGACCAGCGACACCACCTTTGTCGACTTCGCCAACATTCTGCAGCATCGCATGATTGCGCTCTACTACCGGGCCTGGGCGGATGCCCACCCGGCGGTGCAGGTCGAAAGGGCCGTCGGCGGCCGGGTTCGTGCAATGCTGGAAGCGATGGCCGGCATTGGCCTTCCCGGCACCCAGAACCCCGAGCTCGACACCGTCAGGCTGCGCCAGGCCGCTTCGCTGGCCAGCCAAGTCGACGGCCCCGAGCGGCTCACCCTGTTCCTGGCCGAAGCCTTCAAGGTGCCGGTGCAGGTCAAGGAGTTCATTGCTGCCTGGATACCGCTGCCGGCCGCGCTGCAGAGCAGGCTTGCCAAGGCCTACGCGGTCCTCGGCCGCGGGGCGACGATCGGCCCGCGCGTTTTCAGCCGCCAGAGCCGGATCGAGCTGCGCGTCGGTCCGCTCGGCCTGGAGGATTTCAAATCTTTCCTGCCGGGCGGCCGGCGCCTGGCGCTGTTCAAGCAGGCGGTTCGCGAGATGCTCGGCGAAGCGCTCGACGTCGACCTGCGCATCGTGCTCGCGCGCGAGGCCGTGCCGCCGCCGCGCATCGGAACCGTCCAGCTTGCCCGCACCGCCTGGCTTGCGCGGCCCGCCGAAAGGGGGGATGCTGACGATCTGCGGCTGCGCACGATCGTCGGATGGCGGCCGGAGATAGCGGGGGTCGCGGCATGAGTCTGCTGCTTACGCTGGAGCAAGGGCCACGCACCCAGGCGGTAAGGCAGACCCGGCTGGACGAGGGTGAGCTGGTGATCGGCCGCAGCGCCGACGCCGGCTGGCAGATCGACGATCCGGACATGTTCGTCTCGCGCGCCCATTGCAAGATCACCGGCGGGCAGGACGGCTATTTCGTCACCGACACGTCGAGCAGCGGGCTGTTCATAAACGATTCCGACAGCCCGCTCGGCGCCGGACGGTCGGCGCGTCTGCAAAGCGGCATGCGGCTGAGGCTCGGCGACTACATACTGTATGTCGACCTGCAGACGCCAGCCATGCAATCGCCAGCAACCACCACCCAGCCGGTCGCCGAACGGTCGCCGCCCGCGTCCCGCGCGCCGTTGAGCATCGGCAACGACGATTTCTTTTCGGCCAGGGCGGAAGAAGAGCCGCGGCGGCCGCGTCCGGCCGATCTGCCCAACCCGTTCGAGCAGCCGCTGCCGGGAGCATTCGAACGCGCCAACGCCAACCAGGGCAGTTCGCAGGCCTTCGACGACCCGTTCAGCCTCGACCCGGTGCCATCCCTCAACGGTGCGGCCGAAGC
>NZ_RZOS01001009.1:0-849 GCF_004022605.1 Mesorhizobium sp. M4B.F.Ca.ET.089.01.1.1 | reverse complement strand
AGGCATGCAGCGTGGCGGGAACGCCAGGACAGTGCTCTCAAGAGCTGGTGCGACGGTGTTGAACGTTCCCGCCACGCTGCATGCCTCGTTGATGGCGCGGCTCGATCGCCTCGGCTCAGCCGTTAAGGAGGTCGCACAAATTGGCGCGGTTCTCGGTCGGGAGTTCTCCTACGAATTGCTGGCAGCGGTAGCACAGCGAAATGCCGCTGAGCTAAATGGCGCACTGGATCAACTCGTCGGCGCCGGTCTGGTGTTCTGCCGCGGGACTCGTCCACTGGCCACTTACCTCTTCAAGCATGCGCTCGTTCAGGACGCAGCGTATGGCACGCTGCTGCGCGCCAAGCGCCAGGAGCTACATAAGCGGGTCGCAGATATGTTAGAGGAACAGTGGATCGAAATCACCGAAGCGCAACCCGAGCTCCTTGCGCACCACCTTCAGGAAGCGGGGGATTGGGCGAGCTCGGTCGATCACTGGCAAAAGGCGGGAGAGGCCGCTCTGGCCAGAGCGGCAACCCGGGAAGCCGTGTCGCACTTTGCCAGTGCTATTGATTGCAGCAGGAGACTTGGCGACGTCTCCGGCGGCGCCGAACGGGTGACGCGTCTCCATCTTGCGATGGCCAATGCCTTGATGCAGGCAGAAGGGTATCGTTCTGAGCGCCTTGGGAAGACGCTTGAAGACGCACGTCTTGCAGCCGCGAAGACTGCATCGGTCGAATTGCAATGTGACGTTGCGCTTTCACTCGCTCCATTTTTTTATGCCACTGGGCGCAATCACGATTACCTGACCCTGGCCGAAGAGCAGCTCGCAAACTGTGCCGATCTCCTTCCAACGGCCCATCTGAGTGGTCT
>NZ_RZOS01001008.1:0-852 GCF_004022605.1 Mesorhizobium sp. M4B.F.Ca.ET.089.01.1.1 | reverse complement strand
TTCCTCCAGTTCGCGCACGATGGTCGACACGGTCTGCACGGTGAGGCCGACGCCCCGGGCGATATCGCCCGGGGCGTCGGCCTCACCGTGCAGACCGTGTCGACCATCGTGCGCGAACTGGAGGAACAAGGCTACATCCTGTCGCTGCGTGAAGAGCCTAAAGGCCGCGGGCTGCCGCCGGCGACGCTCAGGATCAATCCCGAAGGCGGCTATGCCGTCGGCATCCACCTCACCCCCCTCGGCATCGACGCGGCGCTGATCAACCTCAGCGGCGACGTCATCGAAAGCATGCACAGCGAAGCGCCCAACGTGACGCCCGACCACGCGTTCGACCAGATCGGCGCCATGGTCCGCGACCTGGCCGGACGGCGCGCGGGCGGACGCGTGCTTGGCGTCGGCATGGCGCTGCCCGGCCCGTTCGGCGTCGAATCCATGAGCTTCATCGGCCCGACGACCATGACCGGCTGGAAGGACGTGGCGCTGCGCGAGCGGCTGACGACGGCCACGGGTCTGCCGGCCTTCTTCGAGACCGACATGGCGGCCGCGGCCATGGGCGAGCGCCTCTACGGCCTCGGCACCGGATATTCCGACTACTACTACCTCTATTTCGGCGTCGGCCTCGGCGGCGCCATGGTGCATGATGGCAGCGTGCTGCGAGGCGCCTGGGGCAATGCCGGCGAGATCGGCCACATCCCGGTCGTGTTCGGCGGCGAGCCTTGCCCATGCGGCAACCGCGGCTGCCTGGAACGGTACCTCTCGCTCGAGGCGCGCGGACGCTGGCACGGCAGCGACGACGCCTGGGTGGCCGAGGTCGGCCCGGTTTTCCGCAATGCCATCACCATCATCGAGAAC
>NZ_RZOS01001007.1:0-853 GCF_004022605.1 Mesorhizobium sp. M4B.F.Ca.ET.089.01.1.1 | reverse complement strand
CTATCGCCAAACTCGTAAGTCAAACAAACAGCGGAGAAGCGTCGGTTTTGCGTTTTTGCCGTACTCGTGGCCTCTCTGGGTTTCGCGAGTTCAGGGTGGCGTTACCGGGGAGATTGAGCGCGATAGAGCCCGGCGACTGACACAGCACCTCGCCACTGAACTCGCATGTAAGACCGGAAATTGCGAACCTGAGCGCGGCCTTCCTACATTCGGTTGAGGCCTCAGCTCGCCTTCTCGACTACGCCCAGATCGAGCGCCTGACGGAGCGACTACAGAGTGCTACGCGTGTCGAAGCTCTTGGTATGGGCGTCTCCGCAATCTGCGCAGAGCTACTGTCACAGCCGCCTGATCTGGCTGGGATAGTGTCCTGAAGGTTCTGCAAAAAGCTCTGGAGAGAGAGAGCAGGCCTTGCCCTGAGGCGAGGCGGCCATGGCACGCTGGTGACGTTGCGATCACCGATTCCCGTGGAAGGGTAAGTGCATGACCAATCGAGAAGTTAGACTGAGCAGAGGCGAGTTGAAAGCGTTGCTGTTGTCGGATGAGGACGGCTTCCGCAGAGTTTTGCAGGCTGTCGTGCAGGAGGCTTTGGAAGCCGAGATGACGGAGGCCATCGGGGCCGAGAAAGGCGAGCGGACGGCGGAGCGGGTTGGTTACCGGTCCGGCTATTATGAGCGCAAGCTTGTGACGCGGGTTGGGGTCCTGGAACTTCGCGTTCCGCAGGATCGGACCGGCCGGTTCTCGACGGAATTGTTCGAGCGTTATCAACGCTCGGAGAAGGCACTGGTATCGGCGCTGGTCGAGATGTACGTGCAAGGCGTGTCGACCCGGAAGGTGAAGGCGATCACCGAGGAAC
>NZ_RZOS01001006.1:0-856 GCF_004022605.1 Mesorhizobium sp. M4B.F.Ca.ET.089.01.1.1 | reverse complement strand
GGCTACGACCGCACCATCCGCGACTGGCCGGCGGCGAAGGCGACCGCATAGATCGGGCCGGTGCCGGGGTCGAACTCGGCGATCTGATTGCCGGTGTCCATGTCCCAGATCCGCGCCGTGCCGTCGAGCGAGACCGATGCCAGCCGCTTGCCGTCGGCGGACAGCGCGATCTCATAGACGGTGCCGGAATGGCCTTCGAAGCGGCGCACTTCCCTGAAGCTGTCGAGGTCCCAGAGCTTGATCGTATAGTCGCCGCTGCCAGTGATCGCATGGTGCCCGTCGGCGGTGAAGAGGGTGCCATAGGCGCCCTGCTCGTGCCCGTGCCAGCTGCGCAGCTGCTTGCCCGAAACGATGTCCCAGAGTTTCAGCTCGCCATCGATGCTGCCCGACAGGGCTTTCGTGCCGTCGGGCGAGACGGCGACCGAGCTCACCGACCAGTCATGGCCGGGCAGCACGTGCAGCACGTCGCCCTTCTCGAGATCCCAGACGATGACGGCGCCAGTGTCGTGGCCGCTGACGGCCAGCTTGCCGTCGGGGCTGATCGCCATGTTCCTGACGCCGCCGTTCTGGCCGGCGGAAAAGACGTGCAGCACGGCGCCGTCGGCAAGCTGGCGCAGCACGATCTCGCCGTCGTCGCCAGCGGTCAGCGCCGTCTTGCCGTCGGGCATGAACAGCGCCGTGCGCGCCATGTCCTTGTGCTCACCCAGATTGCGGATCAGCCGCTTGCTGTCGATGTCCCAGAGCTTGATCATGCGGTCGGTGCTGGCGCTCATCACCTCGCGCCCGTCTTGCGAGACCGCCAGCCAGACGACGGCGTCGCGGTGGCCCTCAGCCTGGGTCGGCAGCGGCGACGGCG
>NZ_RZOS01001005.1:0-858 GCF_004022605.1 Mesorhizobium sp. M4B.F.Ca.ET.089.01.1.1 | reverse complement strand
GCATGGTGCCGAAGGGCTTCCCGAGGACGGGGAAGTTCGGCTAGCGAAGCTCCCCCTTCTCCCCTTGTGGGGTGAGAAGCGGTCCGAGCTAGCGGACGAAAAGCCAATTGCTTGGCTTTTCGAGCTTCGAACGCCCTGAGCCTGCGAAGGGCCGGGCGGTGGCCGATCCACCCCGGCCGGGTCCCCGCTGCTTCGCGGCGTCCCGGCGTTTGCTGGCCTTTCACCGTGCCACTGGCACGATGAATTCGCCATCGGCGAACCGGCTGCTCACCCCGCAAGGGAGAAGGAAGACCTCCGCCCAATCATTTGGACTATCGTCACGATTGCTGCACTATGATGGTGCACAGGCAAACCCGGGGGCAGGGGAGAAACGCGCGCTTGAAGCAGACCGAGATCCAGAAACCGGGGCAGCGGCTGTTCGGCCTGTCGACGCCGCTCAGGGCCGCCGTCATCCCGCCGCTGTCGGCGGCGCGCTGGCTGTTGGTGCTTATCGTCGCCGCTGGCGTCTATTTCTTCCACGGCTTCCTGTTCCCGGTTCTGGCCGCCCTCGTCATCGCTTTCGCCAGCTGGCCGCTCTACCGCCGCCTGCTGGCCGCCGTCGGCGGTAACCGCACCATCGCCGCCACCTTCGCCATCCTCTTCATCCTCACCTTCCTGGTGGTGCCGATCGCGCTTGCCGGCACCTATGCCATCAACGAGGTCCGGGAATGGGTCGGGTGGGCGATCGAGACCAACCGCCACGGCGCGGTGACGCCGCACTGGATCGCCACCATGCCGATCGTCGGCGAATGGCTGAACGAGCAGTGGACGACCAATCTCGGCCATCCGGGCGGCATCGGCGAACTGATCCAATTGGTC
>NZ_RZOS01001004.1:0-859 GCF_004022605.1 Mesorhizobium sp. M4B.F.Ca.ET.089.01.1.1 | reverse complement strand
TCAGGGCACCGTCCTGCCAGGCGCTGAAGGCGCGGATCGTGGAATTGGACCCGGCCGAGGTGGCCAGGGCAAGGGATGGCTCGAAGGCAGCACGTGACCGCTTCCGGCCGGTACCGGGAGAATATGCCGCCCAGGGTGCTTTCGATGTTGTCCAGATCGACCATACGCTGGTCGATGTCATTGTCGTCGATCGCCTGTATCGCCGGCCGCTGCAGAGGCCATGGCTGACGCTCGCCATCGATATCGCAAGCCGTACGGTCGCGGGTTTCTACCTGACCCTGGAGCCGCCGTCCTCGGTGTCGGTAGCGCTCGCGACCCACCACATCGTGCAGCCGAAAGAGGCGTGGCTTGCCGGGCTTGGGATCGATGCGAAGTGGCCAACCTGCGGATTCCCTGACGCCATCCACATTGACAACGCCAAGGAGTTCCGATCGCGCGCCCTGCAGCGGGGCGCCGAGGAATATGGCATCAAGATCATCCACCGTCCGGTCGCCACGCCTCACTATGGCGGGCATATCGAGCGGCTGATCGGCACCATGATGGGCGCGGTCCATCTTCTGCCCGGCACGACTTTCAGCGATATCGACGAGCGCGGCGACTACGATCCAGTCGGCAATGCGGCGATGACGCTGGACGAACTGGAGCGGTGGATAGCGCTCGAGATCACGCGCTACCACGCTGATCGCCACGGAACGCTGGGGATTCCGCCGCTTTCAGCCTGGCATGAAGCTGTCGCCCGCCGCGCTTGGCCTGTGCGTCAGCCCCATGATCTTGCCGGTTTCATGATTGATTTCCTGCCCAGCCTCGACCGGCTGGTGCGGCGTGACGGCATTCACCTTTTCGGTCTGCGCTACTGGGA
>NZ_RZOS01001003.1:0-860 GCF_004022605.1 Mesorhizobium sp. M4B.F.Ca.ET.089.01.1.1 | reverse complement strand
GGTCAACGAGGCGAAGAGCGCGGTGGCGCGACCGGAGGAGCGGAAGTTCCTGGGGTTCAGCATCTCGAATGACGGGAGCGAGCGGCGCATTGCGCCGAAGGCCCTCGCCAAATTCGAGACGCTGATCCGGGATATGACACGCCGGACACGGGGGATCAGTCTGCCGCAGTTGATCAAGGAGCTGAAGCCATACCTCATCGGATGGCGCGGTTACTTCGGCTTCTGCCAGACCCCACGGGTGCTTACGAACTTGGAAGCGTGGATCCGCCGAAGACTACGCATGTATCTCTGGCGGCAATGGGGGAACGGGCACAACCGCTTCAAGGAACTGCGCCGTCATGGCGTACCAAAGTTCGGAGCTGCGGTTGCCGCCGGTTCACCAACGGGGTTCTGGCGCATGTCAGGACACCCGGCGGTCCAACAGGCCCTGCGCAACCATTACTTCGAGTCTCTTGGTCTCCCTCGACTCCATGTCTCTGCCCAAGCTTAATCCGATCGAACCGCCGTGGTACGGACCCGTATGCCCGGTGGTGTGGGAGGGGCGGCGTCGCGAGGCGTCCCCCTATCCCGATCCACGGCCCCAAGGCGCCGGAGGCAGAAGGGTGAATGAGCGGCAGCTTTCGGGAGCCCGTCCACGAAGGTTGAACGGCTGAGATGGAGTCGCTTGCCGTCCACCGGTACCAAGTGTCAGACTTTCACCACTAGGTTCAACGAAAAAGCCCGCGTCGATCGCGGGCTTCCTTCAATGAGCGTCATCGCTATGGCATCACCCGAATGGCGCCGCCGCCTCCATTACCATCGCCATTTCGCTTTCCTCGAGCCGGACCTCAGCAGCGATCAAGAACGCCGAGATATAGACC
>NZ_RZOS01001002.1:0-860 GCF_004022605.1 Mesorhizobium sp. M4B.F.Ca.ET.089.01.1.1 | reverse complement strand
CTCCCAAGCGTTCCCTGAGGTATCCGGCCAGTCCGTCGAGCAGACCGTCTCGTAGCTTCTCGCGCTTCGGGTCTGGATGCCTGAGAACTAACCGCCCGCATCGCTTTACGTGGCCCAGCAGTTCGTCGGCGAGCGCTTCATCGAGCTCGATCGCGTCTAGGTGAGCTTTAAGTTTTTGCCACGACAAGTCGTCGAGGGCGTCTTTGATCTCGCCTTCACTAAGTTGCTTTTCCATGTGACTTATCTGCGGCTTGAATGCGCCGGAGTCCTTTTCAACCAAATGGCTGCAATCTCTGAGCGCAGATCTGGTGCTTTCGCAAGGGCACGTGCAACATTCAGTTGAGAACTCTACACGGCTCACCGTGAAAATTATGGTTTAGCTACTGAATGAGCCGATTAGAGTGCCAGCTGGCTCTTGGGAATCTGTCATGATCATCGACCAGAAGCATCCCATCTCTTGGTCCCTCGTCGAGCGCGGCGCAGACGGCCGGAAAGTGATGACGGATCCCGCAATCACAAAACCATTCCTCTATCACATGCTGGAATGGCGTTACGCCAAGCTGATTTTCGAAACAAACAAACTGCGGCTCTCGCCCGTTCGATGTTGGCAGGACCCCTATGAGCGGTGGTGGTGCGATCGTCTGTTCAATCGCCCCGGTCCGTTGTCGGGATTTCAATCGTACGGCTCGTGTTGGACCACAGGTGCACATGACGAACCGCGTTGGCGAATGGCAGGCTTTGGTCCCGACAAGGAAACTCCTGTTGTGCGAATCCGCTGTCGTGTGGACGCGATGGTGAACGCGGCAAAAGGCCTCCTCGAGAACAGCGCCGGCTCCGCTTTTCTAGGCCGCGCCCAGTAT
>NZ_RZOS01001001.1:0-861 GCF_004022605.1 Mesorhizobium sp. M4B.F.Ca.ET.089.01.1.1 | reverse complement strand
GTCCTTGCCCGCTATATTCTCGACCGGCCGCAAACGGTTGCGGGGCGCCGCGTACTCGATCTCGGCGCCGGCTCGGGCCTGGTCGGCATCGCCGCGGCGAAAGCTGGCGCGCGCGCGGTGATCGCCGCCGAGATCGACCGCAACGGCATCGTCGCGCTCGGCCTCAACGCGGCGGCGAACGGCGTCGCGATCACGGTGATCGGCGAAGACATCACCGCCGGGCCGCCACCGGCAGTCGACCTGGTGCTGGCCGGCGACGTGTTCTACGGGCATGAGGTGGCGAGGCGCGTGATCCCCTTCCTCGACCGCTGCCTTGCCACCGGCATCGAGGTGCTGGTCGGCGATCCGCGCCGCACCGACCTGCCGCTCACGCGGCTCAAACTTCTTGCCGAATATAGGGTGCCGGATTTCGGCGATGCCAAAGGCACGGCGTCGAGCCCGAGCGGGGTCTTCTCGTTCGAGGCGGTCAGATCGTCTCCTTGACCCTCGCGGCGAGGAAATCCGGCAGGTCGGCAACCGAGTTGAGCACGACATCGGCGATCGCCGACAGCGATTCACGCGTGCCTGTGCCGGAAAGCACGCCGACCGCCAGCCCGCAGCCGCCGGCCCGCGCCATTTCGAGATCGTGGCGATTGTCGCCGACCATGGCGATCTCGGCCGGCTTCAGCCCGGTCAGGTCGGAGAAGGCGAGGATGGTGTCCGGCGCCGGCTTCGGCCTGGCCACCGAATCATAGCCATAGGCGGCGTCGAAAAGCTGCGCCACGCCGAGCGTCACCAGCGTCTTTTCCGCGCCACTGGTCGAATCGTTGGTGGCGACGCCAAGCCGGTAGGATCGCCTGTGCAGGACGGCCAGCGTCTCGA
>NZ_RZOS01001000.1:0-865 GCF_004022605.1 Mesorhizobium sp. M4B.F.Ca.ET.089.01.1.1 | reverse complement strand
CCGGTGGGGTCACCAGCCACGCAGCGAGGATAGTGACGCCTTCCTCGCGCGGAAGGCGTTCCAGACGGAGCAGATGGCGCCAGTTGTCGCCGAAGTCGTACTCATAAAGGATCGTGACGGTCTGTTCGTCGGAATCGTAGGGAAAGACGAAGTCGACCATCCGGAGTTCCGTCGCCTCGAAGATGCGATCGGCGGAGAGGCCGTCGCCATCGAACTCCGGCGCGCCATAGATGATGCCGCCGATGTTGAACTGATGCAAATGGCTAAACGAAGCGACATGATCCTGTTACATCGAGTGCCGAGCAGGGGCTTTGGTTGGTCGGCCTGTTTGTCGACAACTCACACAGAGACGCCCGCCGAAAGCCCGCCCAACTGCGCTCACAACTGAGGCATGTTTGTGAGGCCGGCTAACCTCTCCGGACTGGACGACGCCCAGCTTATTGATCCATCGCCCTCTCTGGCGGGATCGGGACGATGGCTATAGCTGCGAAGGGCACCTCTTAGGGGCGCCCTTCGCATCGGCTGGCACGCTTCGGTCCAGGGGGGGCGAAGACCTTAACCACCGCCGATCTGCTTTTTTGTATCGCATAAGCCAGCGCAGGCTGGGTGGGGAAGCCACAGCGTACGCAGCCGAGCGCTGCCAACGCTGTGGTTAAAAGGTGATCGTTAGAACGAGCGCTGGAAGCGAAGAACGCCGCCGATGCTGTTTCGCTTGTCGGCACCGGTCCAGTTGGTGACGGTGTCTTCGCCGACATGCAGATAGTCGACTTCGGCCGTGACCTTGAGACCCTTGACGATTTCATAGGCAACGTTCGCCGCGACGCCGAAGTTCTTACCTTCGTCATAGGAGAGCTGGGCGTTGAAC